>CAIZKT010000783.1:0-5190 GCA_903933565.1 uncultured Victivallales bacterium
ACCACGGATGCCATGGCCTCGCGGTCGCTGATATCCGCACGCTGGAAGGCGAAGCCCCCCTGCCCTTCCGCCGTCTCCCAGCCTCCCCAGCGGCCTCAGCCGTCCACCCGCTCGATGTCCGCGCCGAGGACGCGCAGCTTCTCCTCGATCCTCTCATAGCCGCGATCGATGGACTCGGCATTGCGGATATGACTCTCGCCGCGGGCGCACAGCGCCGCGCCCAGCAGAGCGATGCCGGCGCGGATGTCGGGGCTTTGCAGGACGATACCGTGCAGACGACTCGCTCCCGCGATCACGGCCCGGTGCGGATCGCAGATCACGGCGTTAGCCCCCATCGCGACCAGCCGGTCCACAAAGTACATCCGGCTCTCGTAGAGCTTCTCAAAGAACAGCACCGTCCCCTGCACCTGCGTCGCCAGCACGATCGTCACGCTCATCAGGTCCGACGGAAACTGCGGCCAGATGCCATCGTCAATCACCGGAATACCCCCCGCCAGCTCCGGCACCACCTGGAGCGCCTGATCCGGGCCGACGCGGACGCCCCCCGGACCCACCTCCAGACGTACCCCCAGACGACGGAACGTGCGCGCAATCATGCGGTATTCGTCAGGCTCAACCCCGGTTACCGTGACGTCGCCGTGGGTCGCCGCCCCCAGCGCCAGAAAACTGGCCGCCTCGGCCACATCCGAACCGATCCGGAAGGACGTGCCGCGCAAGCGCTCGGCGCCGCTCACGGTGAGCGTATTGCTGCCGATCCCCTCGATGCGAGCCCCCATCGCGCTCAGCATCCTGGCCAGGTCCTGCACATGCGGCTCACAGGCCGCATTGCGCAGCACCGTGGTGCCCTTTGCCGCTGCTGCCGCCATGAGGACCTGTTCCGTAGCCGTAACACTGGCTTCCGGCAGAAAGATATCCGCGCCGTGAAGCCCCCTGGGCGCGCTGAAACGCAGCTTGGCGTCGGTCTCAATCTCGACACCCAGCGCCGCTAACCCCTCGACGTGCGCATCCAGACGCCGACGGCCAATCACGTCCCCACCCGGCGGAACCATCACCGCCGCGCCCCGCCGCGCCAACAGCGGCGCCGCCAGCAGGATGCCCGCCCGCAGACTGGCGTACAGTGCCTCGGGTAGTTCATGCGAAATCAGATTCCGAGCCCGCAACTGAAGCGTGCCGCTGGCGCGCGACCAATCGACCTCCACCCCAGCCGCGGACACCAGCTCAAGCATCACCCGGAGGTCACCGATGTCCGGCACATTCTCGAGCCGCACCGGCTCGTCGGTCAGCAGCGCCGCCGCCACCAGCGGCAACGCGGCGTTCTTGTTCCCCGCCGCCTTGACCGAACCGCACAGCGCCCCTGAGCCCCTCACCCGTAGAGCCGTCATGGTGCCTTCCCCCTCGCCGTGAAAATCACCCGAACCCCCGCTCCGCGCGGCGGCTCCGTCCGGCTCGACTCAATGATGTGAAGGGTATCGTCCAGCGCCTGCGGGTCCGAACTGTCGAGAATCGTGGAACCGACGGAGAAGTTGATGCAGATATTCCCCTCTTCCTCGGCCAGGAAGACCCCGTCGCGCATGGTCGTGCCGGTGAACACCCAGCCGATCCGCTGCAAGGGCTTCCCCGTCCGCGTGTCCCGAATCCAGCTCTCCACCGGCTCCCGAACCGCCTTGCCGTCCGCCGCGGTGTACTCGATATCGATGTCGAGCAGATCACCCCGGCGCCCGGTCGAATCGGTCAGGCGGGGGCCGTTGTTGAGCTGCAGCAGGTAGAGGCAACTCTGCAGGGTCAGCGGGCTGATGTCGGCGCACAGCAGAGCCTCGTGAAGTCGGCCCCTGGGCGTGGCGATGATCACCTCCAGGATGACGTCCGTCAAGCCAGCATTCAGGGTGGCGGGAAACGACACCGAGCGCGCTCGAGAGTCAACCGTGATCCCCCCCAGACGCACGCTGCCATCGGCCAACGTCTCCACCGTCGGCGGTGCCACCGCGCCAGGCCGGGCCAGCGCTGCGGCCGGGTCCGGAGGCCCCGCCGGAATGGCCGGCGCGCCCGTCGGCTCAGCCGCATACCCGGCGCCCGCCAGGGCCACCGCCACCAGCAACGCCCACCCGTAAACCGCCAACCACCGTGCCCAGCTGCCGCCAGCCCCAGGTACCTTCATGACCCCTCCGCCTATGAAATGGCGACAGAACTATGGACCACGCACTACTGCGCCGGGCCAAACCGAAACTCTGTCCCCTCTCGGAGCCTCTGAATATTCGAGCGATGCCGAAAGATGATCAGCGCCGCCAGCACGACCAGCAGCCCCAGCGACGGGGTGAAGATGGCGTGATGCCGAATCACCCCGGAGATGACGTACCCCACCGGCAACATCACCGCCGCACACAGGCTGGCCGCGGACACGTAGTGCGTCAGAGAGTACACCACCAGCCACGTCCCCATACCGATGGCCACGGCCACCCAGGACACCGCCAGCAACGCCCCCACTGTCGTCGCGACACCCTTGCCGCCCTTGAACCCCAGCCAGACCGGCCACACATGCCCGCCCACCGCCCCCGCCGCCGCCAAGATCTTGCCCCATTCCGGCGACAGCGACATCCCGGCCCCAAGCTTGGCCCCTATAAGCAGCACCGGCAACAAACCCTTCAGAAAATCCAGCGCCAGACACACGGCGCCCCAATCCCGCCCCAGTACCCGGCGTACATTCGTCGCGCCGATGTTGCCGCTGCCGTGGTTGCGAATGTCCAGACCCTTGAACCTGCCGATGACAAACCCCCACGGCACACTCCCGGCCAGGTACGACAGCATGAACACGGTAAGACTACTCAACCAGAACCCCATGTGACACCCACCTCCGACTATTCACCTTCCTACACCGCTTCTCAGACGCCATCCTCCCGCAAGCGGTAGCAATCCCGGCAACGGAAAATGTCCATGCCGTACGCCAGGGTCGTCTCCGCCGACCGCTTCACCGTCAGCCGGTCACCATCCCGCAGCGCCACCCGGACCGGGTCGTTATCCGCCAGCAGCAGCGCCGGACCGCGCAGGACCTCCACCGCAATCACCGTGTCTTCCGGAACCACGATGTGGCCCTGCCAGGTCATCGGATTGTTCAGCGCCAGCCCAAGCCCCACCCGGAAGCAGCCGCCCGTGATGCTCTGGTAATACCCCGTACTGCCGAAAGGCGTCGCCACCAGCAGCCCATCGCCGATGTTCTGCGCCTGGAAGAGTTCGTCGTTGAGCCAGATCCGGGTGCGCACGGCGCTGGTGGCATTCTCCTTGCTGACCACCAGGTCGTTGATCGCCTGCAGGCAGCTCCCATCGGGAGTGGTCCCCGTCAGTTTCATCAGCCGAGACTGCCGCAACTGCCCCCGTACCAGCATCTCGAGGACCTGCTCCTCGCCGTGCTTGGAGCACTTGGGATTGCGGCGGATGTCACGGATCGGACACTTCGGCAGGCCGGGCCAGACGCGCTCGGCCCCAAGCAGCGCCCCGTCACCACCGTAGCAGATCACCAGATCCGGCTGCTCCTCCACCACCTGAACCGGAAAATCCTTCAGGCGTTTCCGCAGATCGTCAAGATGCCGACCACAAAGGGCCGCGCGTATCGGTTGGGTCGCGCTCATGTCCATGATTTCCGGGGGGGTTCGGCAGACCGCGATAGGATAGTCGCGGCAGACCGGAAAGCAATCAACTCCCGCGCTCCTGACCGCCGCCGTCGGCGACCTCCAGCACCAGCCGCGCCGCCGTGGCACTCACCGCCCCGACCGGCCCCAATGCCGCAACCGCCGCCGCCATACCCGCCAATACCACCTCCCGCCGCGCCCCGCCCGGCAGAATCGCCTCCAGCGCCGGAACCAGCCTGCCTACCGTCACCTGACCCTGCAAGAACTCCTCAAACACCTCGCGGTCCGCCACCAGATTGACGATCGTGAAGAAACGAATCCCGTGTACCAGCAGTCGGCCAAGACCGTAGGTCAGCCAGGACACGCGGTAGACCGAGACCACCGGCAACCCCAGAATCGCCGCCTCCATGGTCACCGTCCCGCTGGTGGCCAGCCCGGCTACCGCCACCTGCATCCAGTGCCGGGTCCGACCCACCTCGATGCTCACCGCGGACGCCAGCTCCGCGCCACTCTCCCGCAGACAACGGCGCGCTACCTCCGCCACCGCCTGACGCGGCAGTGGCATCACAAAACGCAGCCGCGGCTGCCGCCGACGCAGTTCGGCCGCCGCCAGCAACATCGGGGGAAGCAAGCGCTCGACCTCGCCGCGACGACTCCCCGGCAGCAACAGCACCAGGTCCGCATCACGCCCCGCACCGGCCTCCCGTTCCTCAGCCAGAATCTCCAGCAGCGGGTGCCCCACAAACTGGACCTCCAGCCCGGTGTCGGCAAAGTGCGGCGGCTCAAAGGGAAAAATGCACAGCAACCGCCGACACCAGGCCGCCATCTGGTGCCGACGCCCACGCTTCCAGGCCCACACCTGCGGACTCACGTAGTACACCACCGGCAGACCCAAGGCATGCAGCCGACGCGCCAGGCGCAGGTTGAAACCGGGGTAGTCAATCAACACCACCGCGTCGGGCCGCTCCTGCTTCGCCCTCTCCACCAGCGTCGCCAGCGCCCGCAGAATCGTGCCCAGCTGCCGGAAAACCTCCACAAAGCCCACCACGCCCAGCTCGCTCGAATCTACCAGCAACTCCACGCCCGCCCTGGCCATGGCCTGGCCGCCCATGCCACGCAACTCCAGCCCAGGCCGCTGGCGCCGGAGTTCCCCCGCCAGACGCGCCCCATAGGCGTCACCCGATTCCTCGCCGGCTATGATCCAGACCCTCGTGCCCATGCGCTTACCCCCACCTCGGCGATCCGCCGCAGCCGCTCCCGCCCCCCGCGCCTAACAGCCACACCGCCGCAGCACCGGCAATCTACCCCGGGGCAGCCCGGTTGACCACGCGCGCGAAACCTCAACAGGGCGGTTTCAAGAAACGACCGCCGTCGTACCGCCGGCAGTGCGTCGGCCATGTGGACTGCGCGTGGCAAGGTCGCCGGCGGCGACCGCGACACCGCTTTGGCTTGGCGCCTGTGCCATGCCTGACGGCGCCGCTGTGTCGGCGCCGCGGCGGCCACGCAGGGCCGCCCTCCAGGCGATCCGCCGCGTCCCGGCCGGATCGGAATGGGAACCGCGACGGCAAGT
>CAIZKT010000784.1:0-6426 GCA_903933565.1 uncultured Victivallales bacterium
CCCCGTTGGGGCAGGGAAATGCACCGGAGTTGTAACCTGAGTGATTCCCTCCTGGGAGCGCCGACCGTCGGGTCGGCTCTGGCCGCGGGCCGCGGCCGCTCCAGATCCCGGCGGCGCCCTCACTCCGGCGGCCGCGCTCCGACCCTGCCGCCGTCGTGGGCGAGAGTGCGCCCGGGGCTCTCCGGGGCGAGGCGATAGTCTCGCGCCGCGGCGTTGACGAAGAGCGGCGCCGCCACGGTGGAATGCGCATCGAAGCCGACCTCCAGACGATAGCGGTCCAGCTCGTCGGCCTTGTAGTACTGCTTGACGAGGAAGCGCACGATGGGCTTGCTCTCCTGATACCAGAGGTTGTGGTCGACGCTCAGTTCGGCGCGCCAGTCGTTGTCCTGGCGCAGGCAGACTTCCGTGGAGTTGCAGAAGATGTTGTTGCGGACCACGAAAGCACGGGTCTTGGCGACATTGCTGTAGAACATCAGGTGAGCACCGTTGAGGTCAGGCCGTTGACCGTGGGCCCAGCCGCGTCCCGCGTCCACACAGGTATTGTTTTCGAACAGAATATTCTCGGTGACCGCAGTTGCAGGGCGGTTCCAGTACTCGAACGAATACTCGGAGTTCCAGATCACGTTGTTGCGGTAGACGATATTGATCTGCCGCGAGTCCGCGCCCGAGCCCTGGTTGGTGAGGGCCGCGTCGTAGATTTCCCACAGGCGACAGCCCTCGACCAGGAGGTCCGTGCCGCTATTCCAGAACTCGATGCCATTGCCATAGCGTACCGGTACCCCGTCGGCTCGAGTCATCTGGTGCGCCCCTCCAATGAAGGAAACCGCGCAGTTGCGGAGGGTCAGCCGGGCGGTTCCGCCGCCGCCGAACCCGTGTGCCGCGCCATAGCGCACGGCCAGATCCTCGTAGGTGACATCGTGAATGCCGCCCTGGGAGACGATGTGCTCCTTGAGTGCGAGTTCGATACTGCGGTAGCGCAGGGCCGGGTTGCCGTCGGCACGGAGGAGCACCTGCTGGCTGGGGCCCAGGTAGACATAGTCGCCGGGCGTCTTCAGGTCCTCGAGGCGCCATTTCTTGACGCCACACACGGGGCCATGGTCGAAGATGATATTGCCGACGTCCACAGCCAGGTTGTCCTCTCGATCCGCGGTAGCCGCCCAGAGGCCGATCGGTTCGACCTCGAAGACCGCCCCCGCGGGCAGTCGACCGCCGAGGAAGAGGTTCGGAGCGGGCAGGTCGCCGACGCTGGCGCCGTGAAGGATAACGTCAACGGTCTGCCAGGCCTCGCCGACCTCGCAGAAGTTCTGGGCCGAGGCGCGGTAGCCGGACCAGGGCGCCTGTCGGCGCATGATCTGCATCCCGGCGGGGCGGAATGGCACGCTGCAACGCAGGCGCAGGCGGATAAGCACCGTCGGGGAGAGCTCGGCAGCGATGAGCGGTCCCCAGAGCTGGAGGTGGTTGGAGGCGCTCCCGGCCGCCGAGCAGGTCAGCCGATAGCGGACTTGGTTCTCCTCGCCGCCGCGCTCGATGGCCACCTGGGCGCCGCTCTCCTGGTGAAGTGACCACTCGCTGCGGCGCAGGTCAAGGAGGGACGGGCCCAGCGTGTAGGCGGGCTTGCGGGTGGCCCAGACGCCGGGGCTGACCTCTTCCCAGTCGCTGGCCGCGTCACGCGCTGCCGAGCCTTGCAGGATCGGCAGCTCGCCCTCGCCGTAGGCGCCGTAGGAGATGCGCCGTTGCGGGCTGCCGCTCTGGGGGCGGAGCGAGCCACGCCAGAGGCCGCCGCGCTGGAAGCGCACCGCGTCGCCGGGGATCAAGCTCGCCCGGTTGACCCGTTCCAGCGACCGCCAGGCCGTCGCGGGCGTCAGTCCGTCGGCGGCGTCCTGGCCGCGGCCCGAATCCACGTGGAAGACCGCCGGCGCGGTGCGTGGCTCGCGGTTCTGGGCGAGGAGGGTCGGGACGGCAGCCAGCAGCAGTGAGCAGTGTCGCAGGTTCATGCTTCCTCTCCACAAAGGGGGCCAGGGGACCGCCGCACGGCGCTCGACCCACAGGCCGAACTCACCGTGGGGTGCGGCGGGCCTGGCGTCGCGCGGATCACCCGGAGCCGCCACAATATGCCCGATTCCGGCCCCGCCGCCCAGATGCCGTGGCCGATTTGCCGGAACGCGGCTGGTTGACGGCGTTCCAATAGCCACTCATATTCGCCACCGGCTGCCGACAGCCCAACGGCTGGTTCAGGCTGGGTGTGGAAGCACGACAGGAGGAGAGCGACATGCGCATTGCGATCGTCGGTACAGGCACCGTGGCGAAAGACTGCTATCTGCCCTTTCTGAAGACTCAGAAGGACGTCGAATTGGCGTACTTCAGCCGCACGCGGACCAAGGCCGAGGCCTGCGCCGCCGCCTTCGGTGGCAAGGCGTACTCCTCGCTCGCCGAGCTGCTGGCGACGGACCCCGACTCGGTGTTTGTGCTGACCAACGAGACGACGCGGGCGGACGTGCTCGCCGAACTGCTACCGCTGCGGCCGCGGCGGCTGTTTCTGGAGAAGCCGCTGGTGGCCCGCAATGGCCAGGACAACGTCAGCGAAGAGGACTTTGCCACCGCGCAGGGGCTGCTGGCGCAGTTCCACGCTCAGGGTTGCCAGACGGCGATGATCTTCAACTATCGGTTCTTCGATCAGGTCCTCGCGGCCCGCGAGATCCTGGCGAAACGGTCTTTCGGGACGCCGCTGAACGCGGTGGCGGCGGTGAACTACGCCTGTTGGAGCCACTGCATCGACCTGTTGCATTACTTCGTCGGACCGGCGGAGACCATCATGGCGCAGGAGAGCGGGCTGAAGTGCGCGCACGGCAAGGCGGAGGTGGCCGATATCGCCGGTACCATCCGCTTCGTGGGTGGCGCCTCGGGAACGATCCTGGGCACCTGGGCGCTGAACTTCGGCTTTCCGCTCTTCGAGCTGATCGTGAACTTCACCGGCGGGCGTTTCCACCTGCGCTGCCTGGATGGTGATCTGGAGGTGCTGGACTACTCAACCAAGCGCCACGAGATCCTCTCCGTGACCCGTAACACCTCGCGATGGGACCAGTACCGGGCCTCGTTTGGCAAGGCCATCGGGGCCTACCTGGAGAGCCTGCGACGCGGGGAAGCGGCGCCGGTTCCGGGCCAGGCTGGACTCGAGGAGCTGCGCTTTGAGGCGGCACTGCGGCGGTCCGTGCGCCTGGGGCGTGCGGTCCAGGTGCAACGCGAGTTTTCCATCTGAGGGAGAGGGCTTGAGCTATGCGTACGTTAAAGCTGGATGGTCAGAGCAAGTGCCGGGTCATCGAGGTGGCGGACCCCGTCCCCGGCCCGGGGCAGGTGGTGATTCGCACCCGCGTCTCGGCGCTCTGCGGCAGCGAGTTGAGCTCGTTTCGGGGGGCCGGCGCGGCGGCGGGCAATTCCGGCCACGAGGGCATGGGCACGGTGGCGCGTATCGGCGAGGGGGTCACCCGGGTGCGGGTCGGCCAGCGCGTGGGGGCCTCGGCCATTGCCGGGTGCGGCCGGCCGGAGTGTGAGGCCTGCCGTCAGGGGCAGTCGACCTGGTGTTCCAGTTTCAAGTTCTTCGGCAGCATGCACGCGGAGCAGTTCCTCACGGGGGAGACGGCCTGTCTGCCGTTGCCGGACGAGGTGCCGGACGAGGTGGGCGTGCTGATCACGGGCGATGGCATGGGCGTGCCTTACCACACCAGCCTGAAGCTTGCCGGCGCCGACATCCGCACTGTGGCGATCCTGGGCCTTGGGCCCATCGGTCTGGGGAGCGTGCTGGTGCAGGCCTACCTGGGGCGGACCGTCATCGCGGTGGACCTGGCCCCGGAGCGGCTGGCCCTGGCGACCCGGCTGGGCGCCAAGCTGGTCATCAACGCCAAAGAGCAGGATGCCGTGGAGGCGATTAAGGCGGCCACTGGGGGCAAGGGTGCGGATGCCTGCATCGAGGCGGCCGGGGTCCCGCAGACGGCCAAGCAGTGCTTCAAGGCGGTGCGCACCGCCGGGCTGGTCGTTTTCAACGGCGAACAGCCTACGGTCGAACTCTCGCCGAGCAACGATTTCATCCGCCGCGACGTCCGTGCGGTCGGCTCCTGGTTCTTCCACGTGGGCGAGTTCCCGGCCATGCTGAAGCTGTACCAGGACGGGCTGCCGGTGGCGCAGTTGGTCACGCACACCTTCCCCCTGGAGCGCGCCCAGGAGGCGTTTGACGCCTTCGCGGCGGGCACGACGGGTAAGGTGCTGCTGAGCTACGGCGGCTGAGCGAGGTCACCAGGTACCGCGCACCTTGATGCCGCGCTGGTGCAGGCAGTCCTTGAGGTCGCGGATGGTGTAGCCGCCGAAGTGGGTCATGCTGGCCACCAGGGCGGCGTCGGCAGCGGCCGTGGTCAGCACCTCGGCCAGGTGCTCGGGTTTGCCGGCGCCGCCGGAGGCGATGACGGGAATGCCGACGCCTGTGGAGATCATGCGGGTGACGGTCAGTTCGTAGCCGGTGCAGGTGCCATCGGCATCGATGCTGTTGAGGCAGATCTCGCCGGCGCCGAGGGCCTCGGCGCGTCGGGCCCAGCCGAGGGCATCCATGCCGGTGCGAATGCGGCCGCCATGGATGACGACTTCATAACCGCTGGGGGTCGTCTCGCTCGCCTCAACCCGGAGTGCGTCCATGCCGAGGACGATACACTGGCGGCCAAAGGCCTCAGCGCCCTGGCGGATGATGTCAGGGTTCTTCACCGCGCCCGAGTTGACGCTGATCTTCTCCGCCCCTGCCAGCAGCACCGCGCGCATATCTTCGAGGGTATTCAGGCCGCCACCGACCGCGAAGGGGATGAAGATGCGTTGGGCGACCCGGCGGACTACGTCGAGCATGATGCCGCGGCCTTCGGCGGAGGCGGTAATGTCGTAGAACACCAGCTCGTCGGCGCCCTGCTCGTAGTAGTACGCCGCCATGTCGACGGGGTCGCCGACGTCGACGTTGTCCTGGAAGCGGACGCCTTTGGTGCAGCGACCGGCGCGCACGTCCAGGCAGGGAATGATGCGTTTACTCAGCATCGCGTGACGGTCCTCATGCCGGCGACCAGGCGCAGAAGTTGCGGAGCAGTTGCAGGCCGGGCCGACCGCTCTTTTCCGGGTGGAACTGGAAGGCGACGACGTTACCGCGGGCCACGCCGGAGGCGAAGGTCTTGCCGTAGATCGTGGTCGCGCAGACGTCGGCCGGTTCAGGCTCGGGGTAGTAGGAATGCACGAAGTAGAACTCGCTGTCGGCGGGGAGGCCATGCCAGACGGGATGGTCGCCGCGGAAAGCGGCCAGATTCCAGCCCATCTGGGGCACCTTCAGAGGCCCCATGCCGCCCTCGACCATGCCGTCGGCAAAGCGCACCACCCGGCCGCGAAAGACGCCCAGGAGATCAACCCCACCATCCTCGGCGCTGTGCTCAAAGAGGATCTGAAACCCCAGGCAGATGCCGAGGAAGGGCTTGCCGGCGGCCACGGCCTGGCGCAGCGGTTCTGCCAGGCCCAGGCGCCGTAGGTTGCGCATGGCGCTGCCAGCGGCGCCAACGCCGGGAAAAACCAGGCGCTCGGCAGCGGCAATGACGGCAGGTTCCGAAGTGATGGTGGCCTGCACGCCCAAGGAGCGCAGCGCCGCGGCAACACTGGTAAGGTTGCCTGCCTCGTAATCCACGATCGCGATCATCCGGGAGTGTCCTTGGCGGAATCAGCGCTTCTTCTTGGGCTCCGACTGGGGGCTGACCCGCTGCAGCTTGTCGGTCATGTAGCGCTTCGCGTCGTAGGCGCCCCCACCGCCGAGGTTGACGGTCTCGGTGGTGACGCCGGTGGCCGCTACGGGCACCGACATCTCGCCCTGTTGGCGCGGCGAGGGTTGAGGCTTGGCCTGGGCGACCGGCGGAGCCGCTGGCTGTGGCCTCGGTCCGGCGGTGGTGGTGGCGGGTTGCTGGGCCGGGCTGGCCACGGGCGGCGGCTGCGGCTTGGCGGGACCAAACAGCGCAAACAGGACCACGGCCGCTAAGATCACCAGGATCACAAGTATGAATTTCACGGGGCGCACTCCTTGGGCGACAACAGAGGCGTACAGAACGTCACCACCGTTGCACACTGTACACTGAGGCCCGGAGCTGCGCCAACCCTGGCCATGAGCTTCGCCAGTGCCTGACAGCTGACTTCGGCGGGTTGCCCCGGGCCAGCGCGAAGGGTACGGTAACCGCTGATTCCTGGGGGGACAGACCGCGATGACGATGGCCGCTGGTAATCTGTGGCACGACGCCTGGCACCAGGCGTTCTTCGCCATTGACCTGCTGCTCTCCGGGTTGGCGACGGGACATGCGGTACTCCACAAGCGCGATTCGCGGGCCGCCATCGCCTGGGTGGGGCTGGTGTGGCTGGTGCCCGTGGTCG
>CAIZKT010000785.1:0-9163 GCA_903933565.1 uncultured Victivallales bacterium
CTTCCTTGGTTCAAATCCAAGCCCTACCACCAGCCTCAATATGCACCAAGACAGGTAGTTGCAGCCCAAACGGCTGTCGCTACCTGTCTTCTTGTTTACCCACCTTTTCCACCTGTCCTGGCGCTTAAAAGCCACGGTTCTGGGGGATGAAAGGCAGGTTTCTCCATGGTTGATGCAAGGAAGAAGACCGCCATGAACAGGCGCGCCACTCCCAGGCAGGTCAAGCGTCCTTGCGCCGCGGGGCCTGGCCTTTCACGTAAGATGTGGAAGCATGGTCTCTTCCTTTTCTTACTTACTTTCCTGGTCAATGTCAATACCTTGACCCTGAATTATGCATTGGATGACTCCCTTCTGATTACCCAAAACAAACTTACCCAAAAAGGCCTATTCGGTCTTCCTGAGATTTGGAGCAGTGATGTCTTCTTAGGGTATTTCGGTAAGACTGGTATAGAAACTGGGGGGCGCTACCGGCCGATGTCGCAGACCCTATTTGCTCTGCAACTTGAGTTTTTTGGCTCCAAACCAATTGTCGGGCATTTCTTCAATACTTTCTTGTATGCAGTCACCTGTCTTATGCTGTATTTTCTCTTGTATACTCTTTTTCCGCAGTACCAAGATAGCACCATACTGTCTTCTCTACCGTTTGTTGCCGTCCTGATCTATGCCATGCACCCTCTACATGCCGAAGTTGTGGCTAACATTAAGAGTCTTGATGAGATACTTGCTATGCTCTTTGCGGTCACTGCAACGCGGCTATTCATGGCTTCATTTCAGGCCAGAAAAGGGTTATTCATAGGGCTTGGAGCAAGTGCCTTTTTTCTGGCCTTAGTTTCTAAAGAGAACTCGCTTACTTTCCTTGCCGTTATTCCCTTGACATTATTCTACCTCAGGAAGGACTTCAAAGAAATCTTCATCACTGTGATCCTTCCTCTTTTAGCCAGCGTCGGTCTGTACTTTCTGCTGCGCGGTCTTGCCTTGGGAGCCGATCCCGGGATTCCCTGGGTCGACAATTTTCTGACGAATCCTTTCTTTGGGGCAAGCCTCATGCAGAAGTTGGCCACGGTATTGACCTGCTGGCTGAAATACCTGGAACTCATGGTGTTTCCGCACCCCCTGACGACAGATTACTACCCGGCCATGGTGCCTGTGACAGGGTGGGGACATCCACGGGTTTGGATTTCTCTTCTGTGCTTTGCTGGGGCCTCTTTGTTTGCGGTCTGGAAGCTCCCGAAGAGGAACGTGGTTTCCTTTGGCATTCTGTACTTCTTGATCACGTTTTCAATCACCTCCAACCTATTGATCAACATGGGCACCCCGCTGAATGATAGATTCATGTTCATGCCACTGGCTGGCTTATGTGTTGTGATGGCGTACTTACTTACGGATATTCTGCCGGCACACCTGCCAGGGCCAAGGCAGAGAAGAGTACCTGCCGTCTTGATTCTCATCTTTAGTATGGGCCTAGCCGCAAAAACCTTCAGTCGCAACCTTGACTGGAAAGATGATTTCACCCTATTCCAGCATGATATCCAGATTTCAGCTAAGAGCGCGCGCTGTAATGTGATGACGGGTAAGACGTACTACGATGAGGCTCGTTCGTGTGATGATTTCTTGCAGAAAGAGGACTACTTACAGAAGGCTGAACTGTATGTGACGAGGGGTCTGGAGATTTACGATCGGTACTATTTGGCCTGGACCATCTTGGGGATTATGGATATGGAGAAGGGAAATTACCGACAGGCACGTGACCGTTTTGAACGTTCACTGAAGATAGAACCGGCACAAGGCGTGGCGTTGGCCAACCTCGGTTTCATCGGTTGGAAAATGGCTGAGAAGCGCGACAGCGAGGGAGCTCTGATGGCATTTGGCGCACTGCAGCAGTTTGCGCCGCGAGTCCCTGACTCATACCTCGGGAAGGCTGGGGTGTTTTCCAGAACCGGACAAGTTGATGCCGCAATGGCTGAACTTGATGCTCTCTTGAAGATCGATGGGATGAACGCCTCAGGACACCGGCTGAAGGGTGAACTTTACGCAACTCAACTCAGCGACGATGCTCGGGCGGAGGAATGCTTCAAGAAAGCACTTCAATGTTCGCCTAATGACAGCGCTGTTCTGGGACTTCTTGGGATATCTGCATACCGCAAGAATGAGTTTGGCAAAGCCCTGGAATATTTCCGGAAGGCATCGGCCCTCGATCCTGCCAACGTCCAGTTGCTGTCCAGCCTTGGGAGCACGTACAAAGCCATGGGAGATACCGCCAAGGCGCAGGAGTATTTGAAGCGGGCCAAGGAGGCGCCCGGGGCCAGGAAATAGAGGCTTGTTGTTTTCATGCCTCCGACCGCACCCCGGTCAGTCTGCTGGCCATCTTGCCAGCGGATGGGGTGGAGGGACGCTCGCGCGCCTGGCGTCACTCGTCCCGCAGGCTGTCGGCGGGGGTGCCGCGGGTGGTTCTGAGCGCGGCGCCCACGATCCAGAGCATGCCGCTGAGGAGGATCAGGGCGCACCAGAGGGCGACGCCGATGAGGTCGGGATGGCTGTCTTTGCCTGCCACGGACGGGTACACCGCCACCCACCCCGCCAGGGCGCCGCAGGTCAGGCCGGCAAACAGCAGGAGCGCGTGCTCCGTGGTCACCTGGCAGACCAGAGCAGCACGGCGGAAGCCGACCGCGCGCAACAGCGCCAGCTCGCCGCGGCGCTCGAGGGCATGTCGCGTCACGAGGGCGCCGAGAGCGACACCTCCCAGCACCAGTCCCAGGCCGCCCAGAGCCAGGAAGATAGCCAGGTAGGTATTCTCGACCGCGCCGAAGGCCGCCAGGCGGTCCCGACACGAGCTCAGCTCCAGCCCGCGGTCCGCCAAGGTAGCCTGGAGCCACGCCGCGGCACGCTCTTCCTGCCCGGTCGGCGCCTCGACCAGCAGCACGCGGGCGCCGCCGGCATCGGGGAACAGTTCTCGGAAGCGCGTCGCCGAGATTAGGACGTGGCCCTGGAAGACGCTGTTTGCGAGGCCGGCGACGAAGCGTAGTCGCACCGGTCTGCCGCGGCTGTCGGGCAGGGTCAGGGTGGCTCCGACCCGCAGGCCCAGGCCCCAGACGATGACACTCTGATCCGCGATGGCGGGGATGGTGTCGGGTCCGAGGTCCTGATTGAGCCGTTCCCAGGGACTGCCATCGGCGGTGCCATCCAGGGTCGTAACCGCGGTGAAGGCGCCGCGTTGGCTGAACTCGGCGGGATCGACCCCGAGCAGGCGCGGCCGGCCGGTGCGATTGAGGTTCAGGCAACTGGCGTTATCGCCCTCGGAGAGGGTCAGGTTCACCAGCTTGAGTCCTGCCGGGAAGGTGGTTTCGTCGAGGCCCAGGGCCCGACGTCCGTTGGGGGTGTTGGCGTCGGCGAGCAGCGGCAGGGAGGTTTCGCCATAGAAGCTGAACCCGCCCGTTCCAGAGTCTCGCGGTCCGCTGCCGACTGGGGGGCGGCGGCGATTGGCGCCCACGGCCACGACCAGGAAGACGGCGCAGGCGAGGGTGCCGCATACCGCCAGGCTTCGTCCCGGGCGCCGCGCGGCATTGCGCACACTCAGTCCGCCGAAGCCGACGTGGAGTAGCCCCTGCAGGACGGCCATCCAGCCGGCCAGTCCGCCCAGGAGAAGCAGCGTCCCCGCGGCAAAGAAGAGGCCGGCGGAGGTGGTTTCGTGCCTCGGGTCGCCAGCCATGGCCAGGGCGGCTCCGCTGCTCACCAGGCCCAGGCCCAGGAGTGCCAGGCGGAGCAGTCTGCGCCGGTTCGGCGTCGGACTGACGGCGCCGCCATGCAGGGTTCCGACGGTCGTTGCAGTCAGACGTCGCGCCATCCACCCGAGCACCAGGGTCGCCGCGCCGAGCGAGGCCGCGGCGCCGACGACCAAGGAGCGCACGGTCAGCGCCGGCGCTACCGGCAACGAGCCGACGCTTGCCTGCCACACGTGGCTCAGCGCCAGGACTGCGGCGTGGTTGTAGAGCAGGCCCAGTGCTGCCCCCACAAGCACTCCAGGCAAGGCCACGCAGAACCCCTCGGCAAGGACCAGGCGCTGGACCTGGCGCGGCGTAAACCCGAGCGCGAGCAGAGTCCCCACCTGGCCGCGCCGATAGTCCAAGGACAGGCCAAAAAGCAGTCCGGTGAGGAGCAGCGCCGCCACGATCAGGAAGCCGCTTAGCCCAAGGAACAGCTGGGCGAAATCCACCGCCTGTCCAGCCGCCTGCAACCCCTCTTCAAGCACCGGCTGGACCTGGAGGCCGAGCGCTTCCGTCGGCAAGCTCTCCCGCAGGCGCGCCTGCACCCCCGCAACCGGCAAGGCGGTCCGCACGGCGGTAGCGTCGCCGAAACGGTTGGCCCACAGGCGCTGGGCCGTTGCCAGGCTGACGAAGGCCTTGGGGGCGCCACGCCAGCGCTTCCAGTACTCCTCGTCCTGGTCCCTTACCCGCTTCAGGTCGATGGGGATTCCCGGTTCCCACTCGGCGCAGTGCTCTGCCTCTGCGAGGCCCGGGATGGCGGGCATTAGCGAGGGATCGGCGAAGGGCCTTTCCAGCGGCACGATGTGTCGCACTTTGAAGGTGGCCTGGCGCTCCTCCAACAAGCGCAGCGCGCCGACGCTGAAGTAGCTCAGCGTGAGCTCGTCGCCGACGCGACAGGGCAGGTCATCAGCGAGCCACTGGTTGAGCGCGATGCCGTCGTTTCCGAGGTCGGTGGGCAGCCAGGCGGCGTCGGTGCCGGTGACAAAGGAATACGGCGTTACCCGGTCTGCGCAGCGCAGCGTGTTGGCGAAGTAGGTCAGGAAGGTCGCCGCTCCGGGGAGGCGCGCCGCGGCGTGGCTGACCGCGGGGTCGAGGAAGATGCGCTCCGAGGTCAGCTCCGTCGTCTCACCCGGCAGCTCGTTCAGCGTGAGTCCGAGGTCGGCCAGGGTCCACTGGGTGGCCAGGGCGGCGGCCACGCGCTCCCGGGTGAGAGCGCGATCTCCGGCCATGAGGAAGAGGTTGGCACGGTCGGGGAGTTTGAGGGCTCGGCAGAGGTCCGAGCGATTCACGAAGACGTTATGGGGCGGCAGGTTTTCAGCCCGCAGGCTGAAGTCGGCCATCTGCGCCGGGCCGATGACGGCCTTGAGCGTGAGCCGGAGGACGGCCTGGCCATCCGCCGCTGCGGCCAGCGGCGTCTCGCGCGGAAACGCCGTGAGCTTCTCCGTCCGCACCACCAGTACATCGCCCGGCGCCAGGTGCAGGCGCGCCGCGGAGTCGGCGCCGAGCACAGCCTCGCCGGGCCCGGGCACGGGAAAAAGGCCATTTGCCGTCAGTTGGGAAAAGGAGTCCTCGATGCCGAGCACCACGATGCGGTTCAGGCGCAGATTACGGTCGGGCGCCGAGGCCATCCCGGGCACTTGCAGCACGGCGGCCAGCGGGACCCCCAGCTTGACGGTGAGTCGTCGGGCCAGGTCGGCCTGGGTCAGGCGGTCGCCCGAGGTCACGGCGTGCGTCGTCCGGCCCAGGCGCAGTGCGACGCGCTGGCGTAGGCTGTGGCGCACCGAATCGCCCACCAGCAGAGCGCCGGTAATCACCATGGCGCAGACGGCGGTCGCCAGCGCCGTGGCCAGGTGGGCCGCCCGGTAATGGCGCAGACTGCGCCGGATGAGCAGCGCGGTCGTCATGGCGTATCCGTAGGCAGGGGGGCGGCGGGCTGCGATGCCAGGGGCGCGAGCCGTCCCTGGTGCAGCCGCAGGCTGCGGTCCAGACGCCGCGCCAGCTCCTGCGAGTGAGTGACCACCACCAAGGTGATGCCTTCCTCGCGGTTGACCGCCGCCAGCAGGTCTCCCAAGGCCGCCGCGGAGTCCGCATCGAGCGAGCCCGTCGGTTCGTCAGCCAGCAACAGGCACGGGCGGTTGATCAGGGCCCGCGCCACCGCGACCCGCTGGCGTTCGCCGCCGGAGAGCGTCCCGGGAAAGGCCTGGCTGCGCTCGGTCAGGCCGACTCGCGCCAGCAGGTCCAGGGCCCGCGTTCGCAGCGCGGCTCGGTCCGGACGATCGCGCCGGGCCAGGGTCGGAACCAGGACATTCTCCAGTACGGAGCACTGCGGCAGCAGGTGGTGCAGTTGGAAGACGAAGCCGATCTTGCGGTTGCGCAACTCGGCCAGGCGCTCGTCCTCGAGTTCGGCCAGGTTGTGGCCAGCGACACGCACGCTGCCGCTGTCCGGCCGGTCCAGTCCCCCGATCAGGTTCAGCAGGGTGCTCTTGCCTGAACCCGAGGGCCCCAAAATGGCCAGGCGCTCGCCGACCGCGATCGTCAACGAGACGCCGCGCAGCACGCTGACGGGGGGTTGCCCCACTGGCGCAAACTCGCGGACGAGATGGACGAGCTCAACGACCGGGGCGATCACCTCTGGCATGGTCAGATCGACTCCACCGTTTTCCTGCCGACGGACTGGTAGGCCTGCAGCAGCGCGGGCACGGTGGCGCGCCGCAGATCGAAGTGCCGACGGAGCCCTTCGCGTCCTTCCCGCGCCAGGCTGGCGCGCAGGCCGGGCTCAAGCAGGACCCGGGCCAGGGCCTCGCACAGCGCTTCGGGTTGGCCGGGCGGATAGAGAAGCGCGCCGCCGGTCAGCCCCGCCACTTCCGGGAACGCTCCCACCTGCGGCAGCACGGCCGGCACGCCTCGCGCCAGGGCCTCGAGGGTGAAGCGTCCAAAGGCTTCGCCAGTGGGCGTCGGCACACTCAGCGCGGTCACCGATTGCAGGAACTCGGCGGCGGCAGCCGGAGCGAAGGACTCCGCGATCTGGACGTGGGCCGTGGCGCCAGCGGCCCGCAGGCGTCGGCGCAGGCCGGCGACGAACGGGCGGTCATCCGCCGTCAGGCCGCCCGCCACGTGCAGGCGAAGGGCCTCAAGCCCAGGGCGCTGCCGCAGGGTCAGGAAGGCATCAACCAGCAGGTCCAGCCCCAGTCCCGGACTGAGGCGGGCGTAGTAGCCGATGGCGAGTTCTGGCGGCGCCGCGGTAGGCTGCTGGGTATCGAGGTCGATGCCCGGGTAGAGCACGCGCCAGCGTTCTGGAGTCAGGCGCAAGCGCCGACTGAGCGCCTCCCCGTAAGTCTGGCTGACCGGCAGAAAGAGCCTGACGTCGGCGGCGCGCTCGGCCATCAGGCTCCAGATCCGGGCTGGCCAGGGCGCCGGCATGGCGTTGATCCAGGTATCCTCATCCTGCAGCGAGCAGACGACGGGCGCCTGGGTCTGCTGGCGGATGCGGTCGGCGAGCCCCAGGAGAAGGGCATTCGAGAGATGCACCACGTCGGGGCGGAAGTCGCGTTGCAGCCAGTCGACCAGCCGCGCCAGTTCGTCTGCCTGGCGGCCGTTCTCGCCGCGCAGCACCGAGAGGGTAAGGGTCTCAAGCCCCCCCGCTCGAGTCGAACCCGCGCGGGTCGCGGCCCAGCGCAGCACTGGCAGGGCGTCAAGCCACTGGCGCCACGAGCGCGGCAGGCGCCGGTAGCCGGGCATGAACTGCTCGAGGTAGACGTTCACGGCCCCGTAGAACACCGGTAGCTCGACGGCTGTACGGGCTTCGGTGATGGGCAGATACAGCGGTATCAGCACCGCATCATGGCCCTGCTTGGCCAGGGCTTGGACCGTGTCCAGGTCGCGCCGACAGTTCTCGCAGTAGAAGTGCTCGCCGGAGCCGGGTGTGATCAGCGCAATCCGCATGCTGTGCTCCTGTCACCGGCACCCGTTCAGGGAACTCGCGCTAGCCCCGGTTCAAGCACACGGCCGTCTCGAAATGCGCGGTGCGCGGGAACATATCGAAGAGGGCCAGGCGGCTGACGCGGTAACCGCCCTTCTGCACGAGTTGCTTGAGGTCTCGCGCCAGGGTCGCCGCATTGCAGGAGACATACAGCACCTGGCCGACAGGGAAGTCGCAGAGGGCTTTGAGCACGGGGGCCCCGCAGCCTTGGCGCGGTGGGTCGAGCAGCACCGTGGTGCGCTTCAGGTTAGCGTCCGCGAGCAAGCGCGGCAGAACCGCCTCCGTGGTGCCCCGTCGGCAGTGGCATTCGAGTCCGTCCCACTGGGCATGATTGAACTGGGCCGCCTGCAGCGCCTGCTCGTCACTTTCAATGAGGAAGCGCGCGTGAGCACTCTTGCCGATGGCCAGGGAGAAGGTGCCAACGCCGCTGTAGGCGTCCACCAGCGTCCGCGTCGGGTTGGCCGTAAACCACTCCGCCACCCGCCGCACCAGCGCCCCGGTCACCTCGGCGTTCACCTGCCAGAAGGATCCCAGCGGCACGCTGACAGGCCGGTCCAGCAGCTGTTCGCGCAGCCACGGGACCCGGCGTGGCGCTCGTCCGAAGAAGAACGAGGTGCCGCCATCGTGCGTCAGGCGCAGGGTGAGTGCCGACGGCTGCGGACGGGTGGCGTTGCGTCGGCCCTCGCGGGTGAGCTGCACCCGTGGCAGAAGCTCGTTCAACGGCTCGGCCGCGAGCGGGCACGAGGCCAATTCGAAGAAGGTCACGTTGTCCCGCATGCAATACCCATAACCGACACGCTTGTCCTCCGGCCCCACCCCCAAGGTCAAGGGCTCTACCCGCAGCTTGTTACGGTAGCCGTACACCTTGGGCGACGCATAGGCAGGCTCGGGCTCGGGGAGGCTGTCGAGACCGCCTAAGCGGTGCAGGAGTTCCACCAACTGGCGCTGCTTGCAGTCGAGTTCGGCGGCATACTCCATGTGCTGGTAGACACAGCCGCCGCAGTTCATGTAGTAGGGACATGGCGCCAGGGCGCGGCGCGGATTGGCTTCGAGGACGTCGAGCAGAACCCCGCGAGCAAGCCGGGGCTGGTCAACCTCGATGCGGACGCGAACGCGCTCGCCGGACATGGCAAAGGGCACGAAGACGGCCTTACCATCCGCCTTCCTGCCGATCGCATCGCCGCCAAACGCCACGTCCGCCAGGGTCAGTTCCACCAAGGTGTCATTCTGCTTCATTCTGACAATATAGCCTCTCGGGCGCATCCGGCATGCTGAACCGGGGCGCTGGAGGCGCAGGTCAGTTCCGTAGGGGCTTCTGCCCGGCACGGCGGGGCGCTGGTCGGTTCAGGGGTGGTCGGCGCGGCTGGGGGACGGTCGAGCCGACCGCTGCTCCACGCCTGGCGCCCGTCTGGCGCGAGGCGGA
>CAIZKT010000786.1:0-12333 GCA_903933565.1 uncultured Victivallales bacterium
CAGGGCGTTGCCCTGGGCTGGTATGGCAGCGCGCCTTCAGCGCTACAGACGGACTCTCTTATTGCACAGGTCGGTAAAGAGTGCAGCCGACCGTGGAGGGCGAAGCTCCCCAGGCGCGCAGGCGCCGGTGAGCCGTCGGCCAAGACCCGTGGGGGTTCGCCCTCCAGAGCGTGCTCTCAGAGCCGGGAGCCAAGCTTCACTGAGGCATAGCCACGGCACCGCTGCAGGCAGACTCACCACGTCAGGACCTGCCCGTACCCCTTGCCCGAGAAGCCTTGAAGGCGGGCCCAGCCGCCCTCAAGCGGCGCGATGGTGGTCTTGATCCTGATGGCCTTCGAGGCCGGATCAGACGGATCACCCGCAAGGTTCAGCACTGCGGTCGTGCCGCTGACTCTTCCCTGCACGGCAAAGGCGTAGTCCACCCCATCAGGGAGCACCAGCCAGGCCGACCCCCTGACCGTCCGCCCCACCTGGGCGAGATCGAACCGTAATCTCCACGTGCCATTTATGGGTTGGGGTATGGGTAGAGCGAGGTCCTCGTTCACCAGCGTGGTTGTGCCACCGGCCTTGCTGCTGCCGGTCAACCGCCCCACGAGCCGGCGGTGGGCGGTATCGACGGTCAGGTTCAGCGCCAGTGCCACGTTCACGGTCCCGGTCGAGTCGGTGCCTCTCAGGGAGCCCTTCATCGCGATGCTGCCGCGGGCACCTTTGACGTTGCCCCGGATGGGCAGGTTCACTACCGTGCCCTCGGCGAGGGTGTAGGTCGCCGTGCCGGTGAGCTTGCCCGTGGGGTCATGCACCAGGTTCATGGCCCGCAAGTTCCCCGCGGCAAGCGGGGTGTAGTGCCCGCTCAGGTCCCACAGGCCGCGGCCCAAGGTCACCGCGCCCGCGTCCACCAGCGCCAGGAAACTGCCGTTGGGGGCGACGGGGTCGGCGGTCCGGAATGTCGCCGTCACGGGCTCGTCACTGAGGGTCACCAGCCAGGTTCCCGGCTCCGCAATCTCGAGGCTATCCACGCTGAGCATGTCCACGAAGGTGACGCCTTGAGGAACGCCCCCCCGATTGACCCGGACCAGCCAGAGCCAGCGTCCCGCCGGCGCAGTCTCCGGTTCCCACGAGAGCCGCACAGGATTCGTCCCTGGCACCACCTCCAGCAGCCAGGTCACCGTGGCGGCCTGTGGCTGACAGTCGTACGCCAAGCGCTCGTGTCCGGCGTCGTTGCCCCGCAGCGCCACCGTGCCGGCAGCCCCGGCCGACGGCGCATCCTCGTCAAGTTCCGGGTCGAACCCGGTTGTGGCTGACGTGTCGGCGCCGACATAGAGGACGGCGAGGTCGGCCTGGGCCACCTCCAGCCGCATGGCCCACTGCGGCGTGCGCAGAAGGACCTCGGCAGCCTGGCGTTCGCTCTGTGCCTGTCCCACCGCATCGCGAGCCGTGACGAAGAAGTGGTAGGCCGTGCTCCAGGCACCGTCGAACAGGACCTCGAACGGTCCGCTGAGGGTGCGCCAGAACGTGGCCGGGGCCTCGCCGATGCCCAGCAGGACATCGAAGGCGGCGATGCCCGAGCCGGCGCCATCGTCGCCGCTGAAGGTCAGCCAGAAGTCGTCCCCGGCCCCAGCGCGGCGTACCGTCCCCGCCGCACTCACCGGCGCTTCCGCATCAAGGGTGTTGAGTGCGGTGTTCGTCTCGATCGGCGCATTGACGTCGAAAACGATGCGGGCCCGGTTGGTGATCTGCGTGCCGGTGGGCAGCCCCGCCGCGGGCCTTACCGTGAAGGTCACGTAGCCCTCACCGGCGTGCGTGGCGTCGTTGGGCGGCAGGAAGCCGGCGAACGGGTCCTCCGTGAGTTGCCCGGTCAGCGGATCGATGGAGGTCATCGTCCAGGTGAGCAAGCCGGTCGCCGGATTGAGAGCGGCATTGACCCGGACCGGATTGGGGTCGGTCGGCACGGAGGTCAAGGTCGTGAAGTGCTGCAGGCCCACTGGCACCGGCACCGTGATGCCGTTGAAGCCGATGGCCCCGATCTCCAGGGTGGACCAATCCAGATTCGCACTGAGTTGATCGGTGACCGTCACTTCCTGGGCCGCCGCGGACGCCGTGGCGACGTTCTCAAAGTTGATGGTGTAGAAGAGGCTCCCCTCGGCGGTCAGGAACCCCTGCGTCCCAAAGCCTGCCGGGCCGATCTTGTCGTTGGGGTCGAGAGCGTGCCGGATGGGGATCCTGAGTTCGACCGACGGAGGAATGCCGAACAGCCAGCCGCCGAGGTAGCCGTCAATGTCGATGAGAGTCATCTGTGCGGCTTCATCAACGCCTTCGATGTTACGGAGGCCTGTGCCGACGGCGTCGCCGACTTGCCAAGCGGTATAGAGCCAAAAGCCGGCGTTTAGGGCTTTTGCGCCATAGCCCACGGCCGCTCGTGCCAGAGCCCCGCGCGCGGCGGAGCGGGTGGCCGCCGCCTCGATCGCGAGTTTCTCCGCCGCGGCTTGGGTGGCGATTTTTGCGGCCGCCGCCGCCGCCGCTTCCTTTTCGGCCAGCATCACGGCTTCGAGCGATAATTTGGAGCCTAACCTGCGAAAGAGATCTTCATGCACTTCATCTTTGGTATGACGCAACGCAATCTTGAGTGCGGACTTAAGTCCTTCTTTGAGATAGGTTGCGGCGACATCGGCACGCGCGAACGCATTCATGTCCCGCCGTGCCGCTTCAATGAAGTCCATTGCCTGCCCACTCTTATGGAGGACGGTTGTTGCCAAGTCGTAATACTCAGCCACCCCAAAAAGGCCGGAGGGATCGACTTGGTTGACGGGATCATTGTGGGCATAGCGATAGAGGTTGAGCTCGCCATTTAACCCCAATGGATCCCGGTGAATGAATCGCCCGCTGGTTGGCTCAAAATAGCGTGCCCGCATGAACTCCAGGCCGTTGCCGTCGTGCATGACCCCCAGCGCCCCGACGTACTGGAATGGGTTCGTGACCGCCTCCAGCGTGCTGACTCGTTCTCCGAAGGGTAGGTAGACGTAGCGGTTCAGCACGGCGCCGCTCGAGTCGGTCAACTCACTGGTGTTGCCCAGCGCATCGAAGGCGTAGTAGGCGGGGGGTTCGCCGGCGCTGCGCCGGAAGGCCAAGCCGAGGCCGTGCGCGTAGTGGGTCTGACGGGCGCCATCGCCACTGTACTCACCGACCACATCGCCCAGGCCCGTGGGATCAACCAGGTACTCGGTACGCTGGCCGTCGTGAACGGCGGCGAGCCGATTTCCGAGCGCATCGTATTCGTAGGTCCAGGTCCCGTCGGGCGTCACGGCCTGCACGAGTTGATTCTCGTGGTCGTAGGCATAGGTCCAGGTCTGACCGCCATCGTTCTTGGAGAGCAGGTTGCCGTCGGCATCGTAGAGGTACGTCGCCGTGCCTATCTGGGTGTACTGGTCCAGGTTGTTGGTCAGGTAGGCGGTGGGGGTGCCATGGTCGGCGACCTGGAGCCGATTGCCGTTCGCGTCGTAGGTGTAGTTGATGGCGCGTCCCCCCGGCAGCGTCACGGCGGTCAGTTGGCCAGCGGCATCGTAGGCATAGTCGGTGATGCCCTCCAGGGTGACGACGCGGGTCCGGCGGCCGAGTTCGTCGTAGGTGTACTCGAAACTGGAGAGGATCGCCCCGCCCGGCGCCCGGTTGATCAAGGTCACGACCCGACCGGCCGGGTCGTAGGCATAGGTGGTAATGCCGCCATGGCCCTGTTGTTGGCTGGCCAGGCGGTCGCTGGCATCGTAGGTGTAGACCACGTTGGGGTTACCGGCGCCGTCCATGAGCTGCCCCAAGCGCCCGTTCTCATCGTACCCGTAGTTGAGTACGAAGCCGTCGCTGGTGGTCATCTGGCGGCGCCGACCGGCCTCATCATAGGCATACGACAGAGACCGATTGAACGGGTCGGTCACCTGCACCAGCCGGTCGGCGGCATCATAGGTCAAAGTCGTGACCTGATTCGTGCTGCCGCTGGCCTTGGTCACGCGGGTCAGGTTTCGGTGTCCGTCATAGGCATAGTCAACCCGGGAACCGTCCGCGTAGTACTTGTGGGTCAGCAGTGCTTGGGCGTCATAGGTGCAGGTGATCTGTTGCCCGCGGACGTTGACGAAGGTGGTCGGGTTGCCCTGGGTATCGTAGGTCGCTTGCTCGGCCTGTTGATCGGGATAGGTGAGGCGGGTGGGGTTGCCGTGCGCGTCATAGTTGAACTGCGTTTGTTGGCCGCCCGGCGTGCGCAGACTCACCGGCAAGTTCAGGGCCGTGCCATAGGCGAGATTGAGCTGGCCGCCCAGCGGGTCGGTCAGGGTGACAGGGTTGCCCAAGGCGTCATAGGTGCTCGACCCGTGGACGCCGCGTGGCAGCCCGACCGCCGTCAGGTTGTCCTCTTGGTCGTAGCCCAAGCGCGCCAGGTTTCCCAAGGGATCCACGAGCTTGGTCAAGCGGCCCAGGTGATCGGAGAGGAGCTTGGTGGAATGGCCCGCCGCGTCGGTCACGGTAACCCCGGCTGGCAGCTCGTTGGCGAGGCTCAGCACGGTCGCTCCCCCAGCGCGGCTCAGGCGCGTCAGGGCGCCCCGGTCGTCATACTCCAGGTAGGCGTGGGTCCCATCCGGCGCCGTGACCGAGGCCAGGGCGTGTTCGCGGGCGGCGCCCTGGCCGGTGATGTAGGTGAACGAGTCGGTGGTCCCATCGGGTGCCACGACGGCGGCGAGATGCTCTCCGGCGGCGTCGTAGGTGAAGGTGGTGAGGCGTCCGACCGGGTCGGTGATACTGCTGATGAGCCCCTGGGCGTTGCGCGCCAGCTGCACGCTGTTCCCGCGGGAATCGGTCCAACTGTCGAGGTAGGCGCCCACATAATTGCAGGTGACGCGGTTGTGGTTCAGGTCTTCGATGTAATCGAGCCGGCGGTCCGGCCGGAAGACGACCAGGCTGCCGCCGGATTCGTTGATCTGGTAATGGTCGTCGAGCCAGGTCAGGGTGCCGTGATCGCCGGGCAATCCGGCGAAGGTGCCATCGGCCTGGTGGATAAACCTCCGAACCAGGGCTTGGGAGACATTGATCTTGACGTCACCGTTAGCGTCCTGCACGACGGCGATATCCGTGGGATCGACTTGGCCGCGACCGAGGGCGCCCCAGCGATAGCGCTGGCTGATGGCGCCGGACTGGCCAGCCTGGACGAGTTCGAAGGCCGTCAGGGCGCGCACGGCGGGGACATACTGGCCAAGTTGGCTCAGGTAGGTGGCATCCTCGGCCAGGATACGTTGATATTGGCCAAAGGTGTTGCCCACCCGGGCGACGAAGTTGGCGTAGATCACGTCCCAGGCTTGGAGGGGGACATCCGTCGGCCGCAAGGCATTCTTGACGGCGGACCAGTCGGTGGGAGTGTCAGTTGTCGGCGGCAGGCGCACGCTGAAGGCGCATTGGTCCGACATGTCGGGCTTGAACACGAGCGTGATGGCGCCCTGCGCGCCGGGCGGAAGCGTCCCGGCCGGACCCTCGTGGTGGATTCCCAACAGCCAGATTGAGGCACCCACATAGTCCGGCGCGTCGGCCAGGCGCAAAACGGCATTCTGCGCGCTGACCAGCATCAGGGGGGCCAGGACGTCGGTGTCCCCCACGTTACGGTACTCCACGGTCAATCTGCCTTCCCGATACGAACGCATGGCACTCGGACCGCTGAGGTGGACCTCGATCCGTCCCGGAGACCCGGCCGTGATCTGCAGCGCGTCGGGGAGCGTCTTGGTCATGCCGTCGGCGATGACCCGTACATCACTGCTCCCGAGCGGCAAGCCGGCGAGATTGAAGGTGGCGTAGACCCGTGCGGCATTGACGACCTCGATCGCGCTGGCGGCGTGAGGTGTGCCGGCAGAATCCACCACTTCATAGGTCATGGCAGCAGTCAGTCCACCGCCTTGGAGTTGCAGGGTGACAGGCCCGACATTGGCGGCGGTGACGGGCGAGCTTCCGCTTAGGCCGATACCGAGCTCCGCGGTCTGCACGGTGAACGGGGCTGGGGTTTGGGTCAGCGACTGCGGTACAACCAGGATGTAGCAGGGCTGGGCGGCGAGGTCCGCGGCGATGATCGAAGCCTCGGGTGAGTTCCATTCGGTCTGGGTCCAGTCGTAATGCTGCGGCGTGGGCATGTAGCCTTGAGCCATATAGACCCGCACGGCGCCGCCGCCGCCGGTCAGCCGGACGTTGACGCGGACGTCCTGGTTGCTCTGCGGGGTTAGCACATACCAGTAGCTCTGGTCCACCGCAGTAAACGCATCGCTGATCGCCTCGCCGCCGAGCGTGAGTACCGGCAAGGTGAGGTTGGTCGGCAGCGAAGATTGGACCGTATTATTGGCCCCGTTCATCCCCTCGAAAACATCGCCACGACAGTTCACCTGGACCTGCCACCGGCAACTGCCTTGCCTACCGCCCGGAACCCGAACCGTAGCTGACGTGCTGTAGCTCTGGCCCGGTCCCAGGACGACGCCCTGACCAACCAGGACCTCGGCAGCCCAGATCGGTTCCCCGGCGCCCGAGACGGGGACCAGGCTGATGGCATCATGCCACGGACCGATCGCCCGGCCGCTGCCGGTGTTCACCACCTCCCAGAACACAATGGCCGAGGCCCCGGCCACCACCGCCGCTGGACCGCTCACCGCGGTGCCCAGCAGATCGACCTCGGACGTCGCGGTTTCGACGAACTCGAAGGCACCCAGGTCGGCATAGGCGCCGTCGGTGGTGGGGGTGCCAGTGTTGGGGCTGCGCGGATCATCGTAGCGCGGGGCGCCCATGAAGTCCGTCGCTGGCGCCGCCACGCCATCCGCGGCATCGATACACGGGGAGTGGTAGTCGAGCCGGTAGTCGCCAGCAACCGCGTTCTTGAACTTCGGGTCCACGGCGAGATTACCGTTCTGGCCGGTCTTGTCCGCGGTGCCGCGGTAGTTGACCGCGCCCGGGTTCCAGACATCCGAGTTGGTGACCGTCACCCGCTCGGTGCCCCAGTCATGCAATACCCCGAATTGCGGACTGTGCGAAACGATGCAGTTGCGGAGGGTCAGGGTGCCGCCGTGCTCAACCGCGCCCTGGCGATTGTTGTCGAGGGTGCAGTTGCTGAGCTGCATGTCGCCCCAGGCCACGACGCCGCGGTCGCAGGCGGCGACGACGGTGTTACGGATCGTGGTGGCGCTGCCGCTGAGGACGCCGTCTTTCAGTGACTCGCTGACCCGGCAGGCCTCCAGCAGCAGCGTGCCGCCGCTCGCTTCGATCATCCCACCGGCCCCGTAGATGTTGAAGATCGAGTTGCCGCCGTAACGGACATCAGCCTGTCGCAGGCTGGCCGTGGCTGCCCCCTCGAAGCGCAGGGATCTCCAGTCGCCCGCGGCCGGCGCGGTGGCATCGCCATCGCCATTGCTGTCACCGCCAAGCGTGTCATCCCTGAGCGAGGTGAACGCGATCGGCTGCGCCACCGTGCCCCAGGCGTTCAGGGTCCCACCCGCCGCGACCGTGATCCCGGTGCCGGCCGCAAACTTCACCACCGCCCCGGGATTGATGGTGAGCGTAACGCCGCTGGGAACAACCAGCACGCTGGTCACCCGATGGACATAGGATCCCAGCCAGGATTCCGCCGCCGCCAGGGTCCCGCCGTGGGTCTGCGAGATGTAGCGGATGTCGGTATCAGCAGTTTGATTGAACTGTCCGCCTGACCCCGCCACCCCGGCCCAATCCCCCGGCCTGGGCAACGACTGATCTCCATCCAGGTTCGTGTCGCCGCCGGCGCTGTCGTCCGCCAGCGAGGTCAAGACGATTGGCGCGGCAGGTGTGCCCAGCGCGTTGAGGGTACCCCCGGTCAGGATGCTGATGCCGGTGCCCGGAGCGAACTTGACGACGGCCCCCGGCTCGATCGTCACCGTCACGCCGCTGGGGATGATCACGCTCCGGTCTATGACGTGGACGGTGCCGGCCACCCAGGTCTCGTCGGTGGGAATCACGCCCGCGTGCCAGATGACCCACTCGTTGATCACCGCGACCTCGCGCTGCAACTCGCCGACCACCGCGTTCGAGCCGTTACGGAAAAGCGCCCGCAGTGCATAGGTCCCGTCGCTGACGCGGGTCGTGTCCCAGCTCGCACTTCCAGTCGCATTAAGTTCTGCCGCAATAGGATAGGCGTTAGCTTCACGAAACGCCGCGAGCTCCGCCGTGACCGTGTTGGGGGCGACACACAGTGCATACCAGGCGATCTCGGCCGAACCATGGAGAAGAGCACTCGACTCTTCCCAGGCAAAAAAGGGCGTGGCGCCGCTGAAGACGCTGCCGGGCTGGCCCGGGCCGTTGGGGCCAGTGCCCGCATGGGCGCTGAGGTTGGAGACAGGGAAAGTCATGACGCCCCAGGTATGGACCGCGACGCGCCCGCCACCGCCACCGCCACCGCCCTCCGTCGAGGTCCCGCCTCTTGCCGCGAGCTGGCCCCGTCCACTGAGCAGGCCCACATTGAGGAGAATGCCGCCGCCCGAGCCAGAACCACCGCTGCCCCAGCCGCCGCTCCCGCCGTTGGCGAGGATGGCGCCGTCAATCTGGGCGCTCCCGGTGGTGATCCGCACCAAGCCCCCGCCGGACCCCGCCGTATTGACCGGGCCGCCGCCGGACCCGAGTTCAAGGGGATTGCGCTCGTCGCCATAGAGTGGATTGCTGGTCCCGTTGAGGGCCACCCCACGTCCGCCATAGGAACCACTCGATTGGCCGGTCGCGGCCCCCGCCGTGCGGTTGCCGGCGGTCCGACCGGGCAGATAGCCGCGACCGCTGACGTCAATCTTCGCGGTCGCCTCCAGATTCAGCGTGTTGACCCTCAGGTCCACGCGGAAAGTCTGGCTCGCGGTGCAGTATTGATGCGTCAGCCAGGCGCCGTCCTGCAGCGTCAGGCCATTGGCACGCACCGGCATATCGTGCTCCGGAACGACCACCACCCCGGCGCCGGACACCACGATGCTGTCGGTGCCGTAATCGGCCACCGTCTGGCCGGGCAGTCCGAGCGGGGTCCAGGCGCCCGCGGCGCTGCCGTGACTGACGATCCGCAGTTCGCCGCCCGGGTCTCCTGAGCGCCGGAGATAGACCGTCCCCACCGCCCCAGCCCCGCCCCAACCTGAGCCGCCGCGGGCCCCGTGTGCGGTCACCTGGTTGGCAACCCCGAAACCGTCGAGGCTCGTGTAGTAGACCGCCACCCGGCCACCGCCGCCCCCGCCACCCGCCTCGGTCGGCGTCCCGCCATTGGCTTCCACTCTCCCGCCACCACGGAGAGTAACCACATCCAGGCGGATGCCGCCGCCGGAGCCGGAACCGCCGCTGCCCCAGCCGCCGCTCCCGCCGTTGGCGAGGATGGCGCCATCAATCTGCGCGCGGTTGGCCGTGATGCACACCAAGCCGCCGCCGGAACCCGCCACATTGACTGGGCCGCCACCGGAGCCGAGTTCATTGGGATCACGGTAGTCGCCATAGACCGCGTTTCGGGTCCCGTTGAACCCATCCCCAAGCCCGCCATAGGAGCCACTCGATTGGCCGGTTGCGCCCCCCGCCGTGCTGTTGCCGGCGGTCCGACCGGGCAGATAGCCGCGACCGCTGACGTCGATCTTCGCGGTCGCGTCAATCGTCAGGGCGTCGGCGATGGTCATTTGCAGCGAGTAACCCTGGCTGGCGGTGGAGAGCGGCTGGGTCAGCACCGCCCCATCGGTGATCGTCACCGAGTTGGCTTCCAGCGGGCAGCCGCTGGCTGTCATCGCCACCACGCCAGCTCCCGAGATCACCAGGTTGTCCACCTGGAAAACCGTCTCGGTCGCACCGCCCAGCGGAGTCCATAGGCCAACCGTGGTGCCATGGTTGGTCAGCAGGAGGGTACCGAGGGAGCCGGTTTGCCTGAGGTAAACCGTCCCCACCGCCCCAGCCCCTCCCCAACCTGAGCCGCCGCGGGCCCCGTGTGCCGTCACCTGGTTGGCAACCCCGAAACCGTCGAGGCTCGTGTAGTAGACTGCCACGCGCCCGCCGCCGCCACCGCCACCGGACTCCGTCGGCGTCCCGCCATTGGCTTCCACTCTCCCGCCGCCACTGAGCGTAACCACATCCAGGCGGATGCCGCCGCCGGAGCCGGAACCGCCGCTGCCCCAGCCGCCGCTCCCGCCGTTGGCGAGTATGGCGCCGTCAATCTGCGCGCGGTTGGCCGTAATTCGCACCAAGCCGCCGCCGGAACCCGCCACATTGACCGGGCCGGCGCCGGAGCCAGGTTCACTGGGGTCACGGTAGTCGCCATAGACCGGGTTTCGGGTCCCGTTGAGCCCATCCCCAAGCCCGCCGTGGGAGCCACTCGATTGGCCGGTCGCTCCCCCCACCGTGCTGTTGCCTGCCGTGCGACCGGGCAAATACCCGCGCCCGCTGACGTCGATCTTGGCGGTCGCGTCGATCCGCAGAGCCGCCGCAACCGTCATCTGCAACGAGTGACTCTGGCTGGCGGTGCTGAGCGGCTGGGTCAGCACCGCCCCATCTGTGATCGTCACCGAACTAACCTCAATCGGGCAGCCGCTGGCGGTCACCGCAACCACGCCAGCTCCCGAGATCACCAGGTTGTCCACCTGGAAAACCGTCTCGGTCGCACCGCCCAGCGGAGTCCACAGGCCAACCGTGGTGCCATGGTTGGTCAGCAATAGTGTACCGAGGGAGTCGGTTTGCCTGAGGTAAACCGTGCCGACGGATCCAGCCCCACCCCAGCTTGAGCCGCCGGGGGCCCCGTGCGCCGTCACCCGGTTGGTGACATCGAAACCATCGAGCGTCGCGTAGAAGACCGCCACGCGTCCGCCGCCGCCGCCACCGCCGTATTCCGTCGGGGTTCCGCCATTGGCCTCCAGTCGGCCGCTGCCACGGAGAGTGACAACCTCCAGCCGGATACCGCCCCCGGAGCCTGAGCCAGCGCTGGCGTGGCCGCCACTCCCGCCGTTGGCGAGGATCGCGCCGTCAATCTGGGCGTTGTGGGCCGCTATCCGCACCAATCCACCGCCTGAGCCGGCCGCGTTGTCTGGGCCGCCACCGGACCCGGGTTCGTTGGGATCGCGGTAGTCGCCATAGACCGGATTCCTGATCCCGTTGAGCCCGTCCCCAAGCCCGCCATAGGAACCACTCGCTCGGCCGGTGGCACCCCCCACCGTCGCATTGCCTGCGGTCCGGCCCGGCAGGTAGCCGCGGCCGCTGACATCGATCTTGGCACTCGCGTCAATCGTCAGAGCGCCCGCAATCGTGAGCTCCAAGGAATACTCCTGGCTCGGCGTCGCCGCTGAGTGGGTGACCACAGCGCCGGCAACCACCGTAAGGCTGTTGAATGCGTGTGGACCGTCAACCGTCAGCGTGCAGTTGCTCACCACAATGTCGGCGCCGTCATAGGTCGCGTTCCCGCCATCGAGGCGCGTGTCGGCGCTGAAGGTGATCGCCTGAGCGCTGCTGGCCAGCATCAGGGCGCATACCCAGAACCCACGGCACCTCGCCACGCCAATCCGGCGCGACCGGGGATGCCCGCTTGAGTTTTCTGGGTGGTACAGACTCGCCTGTTGGTGCCCGATGTCATTCATGTAACTACCTTCTGAATAACGTTTTAAGAAATCAATATTGGCCTTGATTGGACTACTTGTCGGGACTGGAACCCCCTCCAACGCCCAAGCTCGACGCAGGAAGGACGAGGAGACGACGCCCCACTGGCGGTATCCTGGCGCGTGCCAGCTCCCTACGTGCCAGCGCCGACGCCCCCAGCCAAGGCGGAAAATAACCCACCGTTGGCTGGATACGAGTACCCGTGCGAGTGCGGCGGGGCGGCGGGGCAGCGGGGGAGGTGGATCCTGAAGGTCATGCCCTGCCCCGGCTCGCTGTAGACGCAGACGAACCCGTGGTTCTGTCGCACGATGCCGTAGACGGTGGCCAGGCCCAGGCCCGTACCTTCGCCGACGCGTAACTGCGGAAGTCGTAACCGCCCTGCCGGAACACCCCTTCCAGGAGCAGCGCGATCTCGATCTGTTCCACGGCCGGACTCATACGCCCAGCTCCTCTGCGTCCATCTCCGGGTAATACTTGCGGATGCAATCCGGGCACATGCCGTGGGTGAACCTGGTAAGGGTTGCGGCCATGGTGCCGCTACCCTGGGTCACATGTGGTCATGGCCTCCTACGCCAACGGGGGTGCGTCTTGGCACCATCCCCCAACCCCGTTGGGGTAGACTGGGTTTGCTGCCTTGCTCACCCAGGGTAGGCCGACGCCGCGGCCAACCCTGGGCTTGGGTACGCAGCCCCGTTGGGGCAGGATACGCAG
>CAIZKT010000787.1:0-6000 GCA_903933565.1 uncultured Victivallales bacterium
GAACTTGAAGGCGTACTCTCCCTTGTTCTCTGCCTGTCGGCCCCAGTCAAAGGTCGGCGGTTCCAACTGGAGCACGGGGGCGCCCCAGGCACTGCACCAGACCACCCACCCGAAACCTACGAGCGCGGCAAAACGTTTACCCATCGTCGTTCTCCTCGTGCTTCCTGCTTCTCTACACGCCCGTGGCAACGGCTGCCGGAGCGGCAGTTTCTTCGGGGAAACATTTCCGCCGCAACCAGAAGCTGACGTTCACCAGGCTGATCAGGACGGGCACCTCGACCAGCGGCCCGATCACCGCGGCGAAAGCGGCGCCATGCTGGATCGAGAATACCCCAACCGCCACGGCGATCGCCAGCTCGAAGTTGTTGCTGGCTGCCGTGAAGGAAAGAGCGGCGGACTTCGCGTACCCGGCACGCAACTTCCATCCCATCCAGAAGCTGATCAGGAACATGATCATAAAGTAGATCAGCAGGGGGACCGCGACCAGGAGGACATCACCGGGCCGGCTGACGATTTTCTCGCCCTGCAGAGAGAACATCACGACGATGGTGAACAGCAAGGCGATCAGCGTGATCGGCGAGATCCGGGGGATGAATTTCGTGTGGTACCATGCCTTGCCGTACGCCCGGACCAGGGCGAAGCGGGTCAGCATCCCCGCCAGGAAGGGAATCCCAAGGTAGATAAACACGCTCTCGGCGATGCTGCCGATGGTGACCTTGGAGAGGTCCACGTCGCCAAGGTTCAGCCCGAGGATGGGCGGCAGGACCTTGATGAACAGCCAGGCATAGATGCTGTAGAAAAGCACCTGGAAGATCGAGTTCAGCGCCACCAGCCCGGCGCAGTACTCCGCGTCGCCCTTGGCCAGGTCGTTCCAGACGATGACCATGGCGATGCAGCGGGCCAGCCCGATCAGGATCAGTCCGGTCATGAACTCGGGACGGTGCCGCAGAAAGACTACGGCCAGCCCGAACATGAGCACCGGCCCGATGACCCAGTTCTGTAGCAGCGACAGCCCCATGACCTTGAGGTCGCGGAAGGCGTCGCCGAGTTCCTCGTACTTGACCTTGGCCAGGGGCGGGTACATCATCAGGATCAGCCCCAGGGCGATGGGAATGCTCGTCTGGCTGCCGCGGGGATGCAGCGACGCGATCCAGTTCCCCACGCCCGGCGCCACGTACCCCAGAAGTACGCCGCCGGCCATCGCCAGGACGATCCAGAGGGTCAGGTAGCGGTCTAGGAACGAAAGCTGCTTGCGAATGCTGTTGCCCATGGGGCGTGACCCCTCTCTGTACCATTAGTATGAATATGCGCAGATATGCATATACTAGCAGGGCCACACCCTTCGGTCAAGTGCTGCAGGCGGCAAAAACGCGGCGCTGATGCAGCCGCTACGAGGCTGAGGTGTCCGCCCCGCTGGCCAGTCCGAGGCCGGTGCAGATGGCCAGCAGGGGCTCCTTGAGTTGGGGGTAGGCGCCCTGGAACACAGGTTTGCACTGAGCCGGTGCCAGGTCGCCGTTCCACAGTCGCATCGCGAAGGCCATGCAGGTCATCTCGCCGCACTGACGGCAGTTGGTTCCGGGGAGGCGTTTGTAGATTTCCAGGGCCGGGGGTTTCCGGCGCAGCGTGGTGGATGGGGTGATTTCCTGGCGACGGGCCCAGGTGCGGTTGACCAGGCAGCGCAGAGATTCGAGTACCCGCCAGGCGTCCACGATATCGTCGGCTTTGGCGAGGGTGAGACGCCGGGGGTAGAGCGAGATCATCCGGTAGTTCTCCATGAAGGTGAAGGTATCCGCCTCATGGTTGTACATGGCGTGGGGCATCTCGGCATTCAGGTAGGGCATGACGGCCGCGAGGTCGCCGCCGAGATGAGCGATCAGGCGCAGTTTGCGGGCGTCGGCGACGCAGGGGGCCAGGAGCATGATGGCACAGCGGCCGAAGAGGTCCTCGGCGAAGGCGGGGGGTTCGCTGTCGGGGACTGGGGCTGGCGGCGGCCGGAAGTCGATCCAGCCGCTGGCGACAAAGGCGTCGTGCGCTTGGCGCGTCAAGGCGGCGACCGCCTCGGCGGACAGCACCAGCGCCGGTACCCCGACAGCGCGGTAGGCGGGCTCGGGGGTGAGCACGTCGTAGGGCAGCCCGAGGCGCTCCAGGGCGGCGCGGGCCTTGTCCAGTTCAGCACGATTGGCGAAGGTGGTAATCTGGCGTTCCATACGGCCTCCGTGGCTCGATCTCTGCCGCGTCGGCAAGCACCTGGGCGTCGCGGGAGAGGTTCTTCAGCGGACCCACGCTGGCAGCCCGTACACGTGGGTGAGGCTCAGGTAGATGCCACAGACGATGAACAGTACCCCGGTCGCAACCCGTATCCAGCGCTCGACCTGAGTGAGGCGATCGAAGGCCTTGCCGACATGCTGAGAGGCGAAGGCGATGAGAAACGCGAACCCGACCACCGGCAGAGCGGTCCCCAGACCATACACGCTCGGCAGCAGCAGGCGGGAGCCGTGCGCCGCCGAGAGCGGGATCAGCGCGCCGAAGTACAGCCCGGCCGAGACCGGACAGAAAGACAAGGCGAAGAGGAACCCCAGCCCGGCGGCCCAGCCGGATCCGCCCTTGGCGGCGCGCTGCTGCACGCCGCTGCCGGCTAGGTTCATCGACATCCCACTGCCGAGCATCCCGAGCAGCACCATCCCGACCAGGATGAGCAGCGGGCCCAGGGCCAGGTTGAGGGTGCGTTGCAGAAACCGCGCGCTCTCGCCGCTGGCCAGCAGGCCGGCCAGGAGCAGGCTGGCGAGGGCCACGTAGGCGGCGGTGCGGCCGACGACGTAGAGCAAGCCGGACAGCAGCACCAGGCGCGTCTGGCCCACCTTGCGGCCGATGAAGGAGATGGCGGCAATGTTGGTGGCCATGGGGCAGGGGCTGATCGAGGTCAGAATGCCCAGCCAGAGGGCGGAACCAAGGGTGAACCAAGTCATCGAGACCGCTCCATTTCTCGGGACCGCCGACCGTCGGGTCGGCAGTGGCCGCGAGCCGCGGCCGCTCCATTCCTCGGGACCGCCGACCGTCGGGTCGGCAGTGGCCGCGAGCCGCGGCCGCTCCATTCCTTGGGACCGCCGACCGTCGGGTCGGCAGTGGCCGCGAGCCGCGGCCGCGCCAGCCTCTAGGGGAGGTACTGCTTGATGGCCGCGGCGATGTACTCCCTGAACTCCGTCGGCTTATCGACCAGGGTCCAGACGTCGTTGAGGCGCTGGAACTCCGTCTCCTTGCCGTCCACCCGCTTGGCGACGACCACACAACTCGAGGCCACGTCGAAGCGTTTGGCCAGCTCCTCATCGGCCTGAAAGTCCGCCTCGCGCCAGGCGATGTGACCCGCAGCCAGGTCCGCCGCAAACTGCGTCTCGACGACCTCCTTGGCCATGGCCTCGATGGTATTGCAGGTGACGCAGCGGAAGGTCGCATGAAGGTAATACACGACCACCTTGTTCCCCGCCGGTGCCGTAACCGCGATGCCCACCGCAGGTACTGCCGTGGCGCCGCCCGCCTGGCGCCTGCCGACCTCCTTACCGACGCCGAAGCCCAGGGTGAAGACGGCAAAGGTCAGCAGCACGTACTTGGCCAGTGTGGTCATCATGGTTTCGAGTTCTGAACTCATTTTGGCGCGCATTCGCCGATCTTGCAGGCTTTCTGAATCTGCTCTGGGGTGAGCTTCACCTTGTCGGCCAGCGACTGCTGCAGGGTGATCATCTCGCCGGTCTCGAATGGGTGCGCTGCGAGCCAGGCGCGCAGGTTTTCCGGGGTGGAAAAGAAGCCTTGGTGGAAGCAGCCGGCCGAGACCCACTTGCCCTCGGCGGTCTGCTTCTTGCCGAACCAGGCCACCGCGGTCTTGGGCTCCACCGAGGCGACCGTGCCGCCCAGGGTCTTGACGATGATGGGTTCGCCGGTCAGTCCGTCCGGCTGGTGGACCTCGAGGTCTTTGCCGGTACGAGCCGCGATGCCCATGGCACAGTGGGCGCAACAGCCGTAGCTTTGCGCCCCCTCGACCAGGACGCTGGCCACGTCCTGCGGGTAGAGCGAGCGCTCGCAAAAGCCGCAGCGGCGCGACAACTCGCTCTCCTGCAAGGCGGCCCAGCCCATGCTGCTGCCGCCGCCCGCCGACATCGTCGTCGCGGCGGCGTCGCGGCTGGCGAAGGCCTTGGTCCAGGGCCGCCCGGTCTTCTCATCCGCGCCTTGCAGGTAGACCGCGTCGGCGGCGGCCACCAGTGTGCCGGCGGCGTAGTCGGTGACAGACACCCTCTTCTCGAACCCCGTCTTGTCCTCGGTCAGGCAGGAGTACAAGATGAAGGTGCAGTGGAGCGAACAGAGCCGGACATCGCCCTTGGGGCTCTTCACGACCACGGCCGTCTTCGGCGAGATGTCGCCGTCGCAGAGGGTGCAGACCTGGTCTTTGGCGCGCGTGTCCTGGGCGGCCGGCGCCCAGCGCTCGATCTTTGGCAGAGCGGTCGCGCCGAGTTCGTAGCCCAGCTCCTTCCACTTGGCGAGGATGTCCGCCTTGGCGAAGAAGCCCTGATGCCGCCACAGTTCCTTGCCGTCCGGAGCGAAGAAGATCTGCGTCGGAATGGTCTCGATGCCGTACTCCTTGCCTTTGGCGGCGTTCTCTTTCACCCAGACGTCGATGAACTCGACCTGGAGCCTGCCGGCATACTCCTTGGTAAGCTCTTCGAGGAGTGGCGCCATCCGCTTGCAGGGGATGCAGGACTTCGAGCCCAGGTCTAGGAGTTTCGGGATCGCTGCGGCCGACGTCAAGGGTTCGGCAGCGGCGAGCAGGCAGCCCCAGAGCGCCAGGGCGCAGCCGGTCAGGCGGTACAGTCCGGTCATCATCGAGGTTCCTCCTGGCGGGTTCGATAGGATCTTGGCGTCAGTTCAGGTATGCCTGGATCTGCTCCGGGGTTGGCACCTTGCCGACCACCTTGACCACCCCGTCCACGGCCAGGGCCGGGGTCATCATCACCCCGAACTTCATGATCGCGTCGATATCCGTGATCTTGACTAGTTCGTACTCGAGGCCGAGGGCCTTGGCGGCCTGCTCGGTGTTCTCGGCCAACTTCTTGCACTTGGGGCAACCCGTGCCCAGAATCTGTAGCTTCTTCGGGGTCTTGGCGCAACCGTCCGACATGATCCGCTCCTTTTCGCCGGGGTTCACATGATGAGATTGAACAGGTAACCCACCCCCAAATAACCTTGTTTTCAGTCATCACGTCCACGAGATATTTTAAGTAACGTAACAAGTTAAATAAATCCTTTTCTTGATACAGTAATAGTTCGTGACCTACTCGTTGTAGTTCTACTTCGTTGGTGCACAATCCCAAAACATATTCGGCAATGTCCAACTCCTTGTATTCTTCGGGCATGTGCCAACGAGATTGTGCTTGTTGATCAAATACACTCATTGTAATTTTGGGATCGCCTACATGCCGAATAAACTCGGGCATACGATCAACAAAATCAACCATTTGCTCAATGTTGACAGAGTTGTCCACTAGCATACGATTCAATGATGCAGGATTACGACCTTGCATAAGCAAGTCGCACACATCCTGCTCGTTAAAAATCATTTCACCTACGTTATTTTGTATCATCTTTACCAAAGTCTGCAAATACAATATTGCCAGTTTCTCCAGGAGCAACTATTTCGCGATCCAACCAATCTAACTCTAAATCTGCCCATGCAGAGTAGTTGCCCGGATGTAACGTAAACACTTGATTTCCATCTTTGAATTCCAAATCAAAATGTGTTAGGTCTGGGGTGTTCCACCACACAGGAATGGTAATATCTTCGGCAGTTTCGTTTTCGCTGTGCAAATACACCATGTTGTCGCCTAACAAACTAGATAACTCTGTTTCTACTACAGCTATTCGACCTTCCATGATAGCATTGAGCTTGTGGAATAACATTACTCCTACAATTTGATCTACCGGTTCTCTAGGTAATGTTGTTATTTTAATGCCAGC
>CAIZKT010000788.1:0-9066 GCA_903933565.1 uncultured Victivallales bacterium
CAGGGCGTTGCCCTGGGCTGGTATGGAACGCCCCTTTGGGGCTGAATACCACGGCCCATCCTTATTGCACAGGTTGAAAAAAGTGCCGTAACCGCCTGCTCCAGGTGGTCCTACAGCGCTCAGGTTGACCGCTTAGGGCTGCTCGGTTCCCCGCCTGACCCGGTTCACGGTCTTCCTGCCGCATAGGTCCCGGAACAGGACGGCTACGGCGGCGAAACTATACTGCTCCAGCTTCGCCGACGCAACGGCAGCAGGCGGAGAAATACTCCAGCAGCAGCGACAACTCCCGCCGCAACAGCGTCCGTGAAACGACGCGGTCGATGAATCCATGCCGGACCAGAAACTCGGCGCTCTGGAAGCCGGGCGGCAACTCGGACTGGGTGGTCTGTTTGATCACGCGCGGTCCGGCGAAGCCGATCAGTGCCCGCGGCTCGGCCACGATGACGTCGCCCAGTGAGGCGAAACTGGCGGTGACCCCGGCGGTGGTGGGGTGGGTCATGATGACGATGTAGGGCAAGCCCGCGTCACCGTGGCGGGCCAGGGCGCCCGAGGTCTTGGCCATCTGCATCAGACTGAGCATGCCTTCCTGCATGCGCGCGCCGCCGCTAGCGGTGACCACGACCAGCGGCAAGCCGTCCTGGGTGGCACGCTCGGTGAGCCGGGTCACTTTTTCCCCCACCACCGAGCCCATGCTGGCGCCCATGAAACGGAAATCCATGACGCCCAGGGCCAGGCGGCGGCCATCGAGGGCGGCGGTGCCGCAGACAATGGCGTCGCTGAGACCGGTCTTGGCGCGGGCCTCGTCGAGCTTGCCACCATAGACCGTGCCGCCAGCGAACTGTAAGGCGTCGACCGAGCGCAGGGCCGCATCGATCTCGGCAAAACTGCCCGTGTCGGTGAGCAGCTCGATGCGGTCGTGGGCCGTCAGAGGATAGTGGTAGTCGCACTTGGCGCAGACATTGTGGTTCTCGGCCAGTGAGGACTGGTAGGTGATCGCCTCGCAGCCCTTGCACTTCAGCCACAACCCCGCGGGGATGTCCTTCTTGGGCGTCGTGCGTACGGTGGAGTACTTGGTTTTCTTGAACAACGGCATCGTCTCTACCCCCGCGCCGCCGTCAGCACACTGACGGTGGCAACTGCCGCTTCACCGAGAGTCCGGGCGGCCTCGCCGAGAGTCGCTCCGGTGGTCATCACATCGTCTACCAGCAGAACCCGCCGCCCGGCAGCCCGGGCCCCACGCGCCTGGGCAAAAACGCCGCGGACGTTGGTGCGGCGCGACGCCATATCCAGCCTGGCCTGCTGTGCCGTACGGCGGCAGCGGCGCAACAGCCGTTCACAGGGCAGCCCGAGTTCAGCGCCCACCTGGCGGGCCAGGAGTTCGGCCTGGTTGTAGCCTCGCCCGAACTGCCGGGTCCAGTGCAGCGGCACCGGGACGATCACATCCAGCTCGCCATGGCCGTACTGCCGCCAGTCCGCCGCCATGGCCGCCGCCAACACGGGCACCACGGCCGTGCCGCCCTGGTACTTGAGGCGGTGAACCGCCTCGCGGACCGTGCCCCGGAAAGCAAAGACGCTGACCGCATGGACCCAGGGACGCGCCCCGTGATGCAGGCACTCGCTGCAGATCTCAAGGACCCCGTCCCGACCACCGCCGCACTGCGGACAGCGCGGGGTGGGCAGAGCGCCCAGGGCGTCCTGGCAGGCGGCGCAGACAAGGGCGCCCCCCGGCCGCGGCAGCGCCCGACACAGCGGGCACAACGCCGGCATCAACTCATCCCGTGCCACCGTGAGCGCCGCGCCGCCACGCCGCCACAGCATTGTGCAAAGAGCCTTCACCGCGGACGCTCAGCCCTCATCCTCCAGACGCTGCCGGAGCTCGCGGACCTGAGCCTCGAGTTCCTTCAGCGTCCGATGCATGCGCTCCACCCGTTTCACATTCATCTGCTGACGGGCGAACTCGCGCCGGTCGCTCCCAGGTGAGCCCATGATGATGGCCTTGGGCGCGACGTCAGAACTGGCGCCGGATTGCCCCATCAGCACCGCTCCATCGCCCATGGTGATATGCCCAGCGACCCCGGCCTGTCCCGCCAGAATCACGCCATGGCCAAGATGGGCGCTGCCCGAGATGCCGGCCTGACCCGCCACCAGACAATGCTGGCCGATCACCACGTTGTGGGCCACCTGGACCAGGTTGTCAATCTTGCTGCCCCGCTGGATCCAGGTGCGGCCAAAGCGGGCTCGATCCACCGCCGTGAGCGCACCAATCTCGACGTCGTCATCCAATTGCACGATTCCCACCTGCGGAATCTTGGTGTGACCACTCGCCCCGGAGGTGTAACCGAACCCATCCGCGCCGATCACCGCACCCGAATGCACGATGACGCGCTGACCTAACAGGCAGCGCTCGCGAAGAGTCACCCGCGGGTGGAGCAGACAGTCCGCCCCGATGCGAGTGGCGTGACCGATGTAGCAGCCCGCGCCGATGATCGTGCGCTCGCCGATGACGACCTCCGGCTCAATCACGGCCCCCGGACCGACGTGAACGCTGGCCGACACGACGGCCGAAGACGCTACCACGGCCATCGGGTGAATGCCGGGCGGAAAAACCACGGGCGGCGGCGCAAAGGCCGCTACCACGGCAGAAAAGGCCACCGATGGATCCTGGCAGATCACCCAGGCGCGCCCGGCCGGTGGCGTCGGCTCAAAACCCACGGGAACCAGGACCACGCCTGCCTTCGACGGCAGCACCCGGTCACGGTAACGCGGCTGCGCCAGAAAGGACACCGAGGCCGGCCCGGCCTCGTCCAACGAGCCCACGCCGGTGACCGGCACCGCCGCCGGACCCACCAGCTGACCGCCAGTCAGAGCCGCCACCCAGGCGCTGGTTCTACTCTCCCCACTCATGCCGCGCCTCCGCTCACTTCTGGGGTTTGGCCTCGGCCGCCGGAGCCGCCGCCGCCGGAGCCGCTACCGCCGGAGCCGCTGCTGCCGCCGGAGCCGCTGCCGCCGCCGGAGCTGCGGCGCCCTCCTGGCCGGACTTGGCTTCCATGGATTTACGCAGAGCCTCGAACTCGGCCGTGGCCTGCTTGAGTTCTTCCTCGTGGCCCTTGTTGATCTCGGCCAGGAGTTCCGTGGTGATCTCCTCCTCGGTCGGGTAGACGAGGACCACCGGCATGCGGTTGAGGCTGCGGCCATTGATGTCGTAGACCAGCCGGAAGCCCTTGTTCTTGCAGTAGGTACGGACGAACTCAGAAATATCTTTGATGAGCTCTTCTTCGGTCACCAGGCGGCTGCGGTTGAGGTCCGCCATGCCCGAGCGCCGGAACTGGCCAAACTCTTCCTCCTTGGAGCGCAAGCGCTCGACCTTCAAGCGCAGCTTGTTGCGGGCCACGTCGCGGGCTTCGTTGCTGAGGAGTTCATTGGCCGCCTCATCGTCGACTTTCTTGGTCTCGGAGACCATGCTCTTGAGCTCGTCGCGCAGAATGTCCACGCGGCCCTCAAAGTCTTTCTTCTTCTGCTCGAATCCGGCGTTGGCCCGGACGGTCTTGTAGTAGCCCTCGAAGATAGTCTCCATGTTGACGTAGGCCGTATCGCTGGCCCGGACCATCCCCGCACACAGGCAGGCCGCTATGGCGGCAAGCGACAGCTTCCGAACGGGCTCATTCCATCCCATGATCTTCATCCTTTTCTCTGGCTCTGCATCACGTCATCGTAAACCACCGGCCGCCTTGGCCAACATCATGGCGCTGTACCCGAAATCAAGACGGCCTTGATGCGGCGCACCCCGCGGCTGCTGGACTCTTCCTTGCTGATCGTGAAGTGCCCCAGGCAGCCGCTGCGCGGCGCATGCGGACCCCCACAGATCTCCTTGCTGAAATCGCCGATGGTGTAGACCTTCACCCGCTCGCCGTAGCGCTCGGCAAACAAGCCGATGGCGCCACTGGCGGCCGCCTCGTCGTAAGACACCTCGCGACAGTCGACGGGCAGATCGCGCTCAATCTGGGCGTTGACGATGCGCTCGACCTCAGCCAATTGCTCCGGCAGAACCCGGTCAGCATGGGTGAAGTCGAAGCGCAGGCGCTCCGCGGTGATGTTGGAGCCGGCCTGTTTGACGTGCTCGCCGAGGACCTGGCGCAGGGCCTGGTGCAGCAGGTGCGTCGCCGTATGCAGGGAAGCGGTGTTGTCGGACTGGTCGGCCAGGCCGCCCTTGAACTTGCGTTCGGCACCGGCCCGACTGGCCTCCTGGTGCTTGCGGTAGGCCTCGTCAAAGCCAGCCTGGTCCACGCTGAAACCCCGCTCGGCCGCCATCTCGATGGTCAGCTCGATGGGGAAGCCGTAGGTCTCGTAGAGATAGAAGGCCTTGCGCCCGCCGATGACCTTCTTCTCCACCTCTGCCGGAAAGCCGTCCACCAGCTTGGCGAACTCGCGGATGCCGCGCTCCAGGGTGCTGGCGAACTGCCGTTCTTCGGCCTCGATCTCCTGCACGATAGTGGCGCCGTGCGTAGCCAGCTCGCCGTAGACGCTGCTGTACTGCTCGATGACGACCGTGGCCAGACGGGCGGTGAACAGGTCCGTGACGCCCAACTTCCGGGCTTCGCGAATGGCGCGGCGGATCAGCCGACGCAGCACATAGGCCTGATCGACGTTGCCGGGCCGCACCCCGTCACCCATGAGGAAGACGGCCGCGCGCAGATGCTCGGCCACGATGCGACCGCTGCGCTGGGTATGCGGCTCGGCAACCCCGGTGATCTCGCCAATGGCGGCAAAGAGGCCGGCAAACAACTCGGTTTCGTAACAACTGGCCTTGCCCTGCAGGATGGCGGTGACGCGCTCGACGCCCATGCCGGTGTCGACGTTCTTCTGCGCCAGCGGCACAAAGCTGCCATCCGCCTGCTTGTTGTACTGCATGAAGACGTCGTTCCAGATTTCGACCCAACGCCGGTCGCTGGCGTCGAACCCCGCGGGGGCCGCCTCGGTGCCAGTCCAGTAGAACATCTCGGTATCCGGGCCGCAGGGGCCCGTCTGGCCAGCCGGCCCCCACCAGTTGTCCTTCTTGGGCAGACGAGCGATGCGGGCCTCGGCGATACCCAGGCCGCGCCAGAGATCAAAGGCCTCCTGATCAAACGGCGCATCGGCATCCCCGGCAAAGACGCTCACCGCCAGGCGCTCCAGGGGCAGATTCAGCCACGGCGCACCGGTGAGGAACTCGTAGCTCCAGGTGATGGCTTCCTGCTTGAAGTAATCCCCCAGAGACCAGTTGCCGAGCATCTCGAAAAAGGTCAGATGCACCGCATCGCCCACCTCGTCGATGTCACCGGTGCGCACACACTTCTGCACATCCACCAGGCGCCGACCGGCGGGATGCTTCGCCCCCAGCAAGAATGGCACCAACGGATGCATCCCCGCGGTGGTGAACAGCACCGTCGGATCGTTCTCGGGAACCAGCGGGGCGCTACGGATTTCGCCGTGGCCACGCTCTCTGAAGAATTCGATATACTTGCGTCGCAGTTCGTTGGCCGTCATGGTCCTGTCCTGTGCTGCTGGATGCGAAACGTGAAGCGCATACTGTACACGGCGGGACCCGGTTTGGAAAACTGCCCGAACCGCGAGAGGCGCAGGTCAGTGCCCCCGGCTGGGACCGAACATACCGGAATGAGACTTCCAGTCTGCGCCGCGGTTCTCCCGCAGCGCCGCGCCCAGACTCGCCAGCGGTGGAGCCCACCGCATCTCCACCAACGCCGCGGTGGAGCCCACTGCCTCTCCAGCGGCTCTTGCTTTTCCCAGGCACGCTCCTATCTTCCTGCCCTGGTCGGGCACCCCGCCGTCGTCTCACCCCAGCCGACACCTCGGCACGGCGCGTCCGGGGTGCCGCGCCACGGCGAAAGGACGCTCCCATGGCTTTCAAGGTTGATTTGCTTCCGCCTCAGCCGGCGGAGAGCGACTGGGCATTCGTCGAGGAGCTGCGGACGGTGCCGTACCACCAGCCGGTGCAGTGGACGCCGCGGCAGCCCCGGCGTAGCGAGGTGTTCTTTCCGCGCGGACTGCACCTGGAGCCGCGCTTTGCGGACCCAGACGGTCGGCTCGCCAGCGCCTATGCGGACTTCCGCTTCTTCCTCGGCACCGTGGGGCTCCCGGCCGACGGCGCCTACCCGCTCATCATCCACACGCTGAGCACCACCCGGCGCGAGGAGTACCACGTCCGGATCACCCCGGAGGGCTGCGAACTGGGCGCCGCCGACACAGAGGGCATTCGCCGCGGTCTGGTGTGGATCGAGGACGAGATGCTGCGGCACGGCGGCCCGTTCCTGCCGCTGGGGACCTTCACGCGCACCCCGGTGATTCGTACCCGCATCTCGCGCTGCTTCTACGGCCCGGTCAACCGCCCGCCGAAGTCCAAGGACGAGTTGGCCGACGACGTCGACTACTACCCCGACGAGTACCTGAACCGCCTGGCGCACGAGGGCGCCAACGTGCTCTGGATGACGGTGCATTTCTTCCAGACTGTCCCGTCGAAGCTCATCCCTGAGTATGGCCAAAACGCGGGGCCACGGCTGGACAAGCTGCGGCGTGTGGTGCAGAAATGCGCCCGCTACGGCATCCGCATCTACCCGTTCTGCATCGAACCGGCCGCCTTCAACTGGCCGTACCCGGAGATTGCCGCCGCCGCCGCAGCGCACCCGGAACTCAAGGGTCACAATAACGCCTTCTGCACCAGCACCGACCTCGGCCGCGCCTACCTTGAAGAGGCGACGCGGACCCTGTTTACGGAAGTCCCGGGCCTGGGCGGCCTGATCGTCATTCCGGTCGGCGAGCGCTTTACGCACTGCTACTCGAGTTCGATCCCCGCCGGTGGCCAGTGGCCGTCCAAGAACACCTGTCCGCGCTGCTCCCAGCGCGAGCCGCACGCCGTGTTGGCCGAGACTCTTTCCATCATGGCCAAAGGCATGCAGGGGGTGAACCCGGAAGCCGAGCTGGTCGCCTGGCCCTATGGGCAGTTCATCTGCTGGGGTGTGGAGAAGACCGTCGAGGCCGCCGGGCACCTGCCCAACACCATTATCCTGCAGCACAACTACGAGACCGGGGGCCACAACCCTCAGCTCGGCAAGGACCGGCCGGCCTGGGACTACTGGCTCTCCTACGTCGGCCCCAGCGAGCTCTTCCGCCGCAGCGCTCAGGCCGCCGTCGCCCATGGCACCCGCGTCTCCGCCAAGCTGCAGGTGGGCTGCTCGCACGAGGTCGCCACCACCCAGGTCGTGCCCGCGCCTGGCCTGCTCTACCGGAAGTACCGCGAGATGCACGCGCTCGGGGTCAGCAGCGCCATGCAGTCGTGGTACTTCGGCACCTATCCATCGCTGATGACCAAAGCGGCCGGCGAGCTCTCCTTTGCGCCCTTCCCACGGAACAACAAGGCCTTTCTGATGTCGCTGGCAGGGCGCGACTGGGGCCAGCACGCGACCACGGTGGCGACCGCCTGGCAGTGGTTTGAGAAGGGCTACTCGCAGTACCCGACCGCCCACATCTTTGGCTACTTTGGCCCCATGCACGACGGCCCGACCTGGCCACTCTACCTCGAACCCCGGCGCCTGCCCCTGGCACCCACCTGGCAGATCGGCTACCCGCCCAGCGGCGACTACATCGCCGAGTGCATCACCAATGGCTTCACCCTGCCGGAGACTCTCGTGCTCTGCCGCCGCATGGCCGAACGCTGGAACCGCGGCGTGCGCCTCCTCAAGGGCCTGAAACGGCACTTCGCCGACTCCCCCGACCGCCTCAAGGACATCGGCGTCGCTACGGCGCTGGGACTGCAGTTCCAGAGCGGCTACAACATCCTGCGCTTCTATAGTTTGCGTGAGCAACTGGCCGAGGCGCGCCTACCCGCCCGGCGGCGGGCCCTGCTGCGGACGATGCGGGACATCGTGCGTGCCGAACTCAAGATCGACGCAGAACTGCTGCCGCTGGCCGAGGCCGACTCGCGCCTGGGCTTCCATTCCGAAGCCGAGGGCTACAAGTACTTCCCGGCCCTGATCCGCTGGCGCATGCGGCAGTTGCGGGTCCTGCTCGCCCAGGAGTTTCCGGCGGTCGAGGCGCGGGCGCGGCTCCCCGAGCCACTCTTCCCGGACTACACCGGCGAGCAACCGGCCGGCGCCGCCTACGTCTGTGCCCGGCTGCCTACCGACCTGGGCGCGGACGGCCAGCCCGCCGGGCCGGCCTGGGACGGCCTGCCCATGACCGAATGCACCTCCTGGCTGAATCAGGTCTTCAATCACGAACGCTGGAAGAAGTGCGGCTACGACCCCTGCGACCACCTCCCAGTGCCGGTCGAGGCGCGCCAGGAGCGCACCACCGCCTGGAGGGCTGCCTACGACCAGGAAGCGCTCTACCTCGGGGTTTGCTGCCGCGCTGGCGCGGTCGAGGGCCAGGGAGCGGACCCCTTCCGCGGCAACAGCCTGCAGATCTTTGTGGAGCCCTGCCGCACCCAGCCGCGCCTCATCTTCCACATCAGCACCGACGGCACGACGCGCTGCGTCCGGGACGACGGCTACATCCCGCGCCACGACGACCCCTGGCGGGTCACCTCGCAACTGGTCGAGCGCGAGTGGCGCGTGGTGCTGCGAATCCCGTTCGCCTGGTTGGGTTTGGATGCACAGCGGAAGCCATTGCGCGTCAACGTTGTACGCAGCTTACCGCTGCCTGGGAAGCCGGGCTCTGGCCTCTGTTCCTGGGCCGATGCGAAAGCCGGAAAAGGCCGCCTGGTCTGGGGTTTCATCGACCCCGCCAGCAGTTTTGGCTGGCTCGGTTTCGCAAAAACCTGAGGGCAGAAGCCCAGGCTACGCCAGAGCGCACCGACGGATCCAGTACCTCATAATAGGGCGTCTGAGCCTCGCAGACGCCCGCGAGGTCCTGCCGCGGGCGCTTTCTCAAAGCCCTGGGCCGCCCCGGGGCGCAAGTCAGCTCCGTAGGGGTTTGCTTGTAGGAGACTTGCAGCAACCTCGTATGACCCAAAGCGCTTCCCATTCCGCCCCTCGTCCGCCGCGGCGGACGAAGGGCGTTGGAGGGCGCCGCTGC
>CAIZKT010000789.1:0-3660 GCA_903933565.1 uncultured Victivallales bacterium
AGAAAAGCAACTTAATGGTCGGATTCAAACCCACGACGTTGAGTGTCACATTCAAGCGACCTGCCACTGAACTTTGAGCTAGATCGGAAGAGCGTCGTGTAGGGAAAGAGTGTACGTCCTGGTGTAGATCTCGGTGGTCGCCGTATCATTAAAAAAAATTTTTTTCAAGCAGAAGACGGCATACCCGATCTATCGCTGTGACTGGAGTTCAGACGTGTGCTCTTCCGAACTCTCCTGGCCCGTCTGCAGCGACCGGATCTGGAGTCCGTCGCCTTCCTGCGCGCCGCGGCTCGCGTGCGGACCCTGTGGGCGGAGATGCACCTGGGCTTCAGCATGCCCAACGCCTGGGTGGCGGCCCTGCCGGCTGCGGTTCAGCATGCCGATGCGAACCTGACCGAGACGCAGTTGCGCAGCCTGGCGGCGTTCATGGTGAGTTGCCGCAGTGCCGACACTGGCGCCGCCAGCTCGGTGGCGATGGCCCCCCTGGCGTACCACCTGGCGGGTCTCGGCCTGCGGCGGCCCGACGCCGACCACGCCCAGTTCCTGCTCCTGCGTGGCCAGAGTCTGCTGATCGAGGACGCCAGGGCGCCGGAACGGGGCCTTGATTGCCTGCGGGCCGCCCGTGTCCTGGCGGCGCGCCGCCGGGATATGGCCCTGGTCGAGGCGGCGTGGGACACGGAGCGGCGCTACCGCTATCTGGTCAGCGCGCCGTACGACTCGTGGGACGACGCGAGCGACCATCTGAACTTGCTGAGCACCGAGGAGATCCAGCGTGTGCTCACCGCCGAGCGCGATGGCCAGGCGTTTCCGCTGCCCCAGCCCCAGCGGCACGCCGCCGCCGCGAAACCCCGCGGCCGGCTGCCGCGCGCGACCGCGGCGGACCGGCAACAGGGCTTCCTGCCTGGCCTCGGCTTCCCCGATCTCGCCGCGGGTGACCTTGCCGAAGTGGACGCCGACGACGAGGCGGCGGCATGGGCGGACGATCAGCCCCTGTCGTTCCTTGACGACGACGATTTCGACGACGGTCCCGACGACGATGGCGATCTCCAAGGTCTGGCCGATGCCCTGCCGCCGGAGATGGCAGAGATCATGGAGAAACTGATCGCCAAGTACGGCGAGAAGGCATTCCAGATGCTCATGACGCCTGATGCGCTCGCCCGCAAGGAGCCGAAGTTGTTCCAGGAACTCCTCCAGATCGTAGAGGAGAACGACCTCGGCCCGGGCGGCTTCCTGCCGCCAGAGCCCCGGCGCCGCAGGAGGAAGTGAAGCCATGGAGAAGCACCCGCCGAAAGTGGACCCGTGGTTGGTGCTGGGTATCGGCCTGGACGCCGGGGACGCGCAGATCCGGGCCGCGTACCTGGCCGGGGTCAAGCGCCACCCGCCGGATCGGGATCCCGACGCATTCGAGCGTGTTCGTGACGCCTACGAGTCCATTCGCGAGCCCAGTCGGCGCATCTCGCTGATGCTCCTGCAAGTCGATCCGACGGCCCCCTTCGTCTCCCTGCTCGACGGGGAGCCGCCGCCGCGCCGGTTTGCCGGGATGCAGGCTTGGCTCGACGCCCTGAAGGAGGCCTGACCGTGTCCGATCCCGTTCCCGAAGGCCCTGCTTGCCAACCCGGCGCGGCGCCTGCGCCTGACGCCGCCGGGGCTGAGACCGCCGCCCCCAGCGCTCGCGCCGAGGGCCGCGCCCGCCTCCTGGCGCAGTTCGAGGCGTGGCTCGACGAAACGCTGGCAGACGAGCCGTTGCCCCCGGGCCTCGATGCGAGTGTGGTGGGCGAGTTCCTGGCCCTGGTGGATGCCCCGGAGAGCACCGACCCACCGGCCGGCTGTTCCCTCTACGACCTCTGGACCGCCATGACGGCCTTGACCCAGGAGGTGAAGATCCAAGGGCGGACGTTTCGGCAGCTTGCCGAGGCCGTCGGGCCGGTCGCGGAGTTGAATCAGACCGTCCATGCCGCCCTCGCGGCCCACGACCAGGCCCTGACGGCCGCCACCCGGCTGGCCGACGGTCTGAATGCCCTGCGGAACGAGCGGCAGCGCGAGGCCATCCGCGAGGCCGAGCGCCGCGCTGCCAAGACGGCCCTGGAGGCGCTGCTGGACGCCCGCGACCGGCTCAAGCGCGGCCTGGCGACGGCGCAGGCCGCGGGAACGGTGCGCCTCGGTCGCTGGCAGGCCCTCGTGGCCCCGGGTGCCCGGCGCGCGGCTGAGGCTGCCGCGGCCCTGCGCCAGGGCTACGAGCTGGCGCTGGCACGGCTGGATGAGGGCTTGCTTGAACAGGGGATTCGCGAGATCGCCGCCGCCGGGGCGGCCTTCGACCCGCAACGGATGCGCGCCGCCGAGGCGGTGGTGAGCACGACCGCGGTCGACGGGACAGTCCTGGACGTGCTGAGGAGCGGTTATGAGTCGGACAGCGAAGTGGTCCGGGTGGCCGAGGTGCGCGTCGCCCGTCGGCGGTGAACCCCGACCGGACGAGCGCGCGGACGGTTCGGCGATAAGTACAGGATGTGGTTGCGCTGGGCGCCACAGGAAGGACGTTTTATGAGTCAGGACATCGTGGTGGGCATTGACTTGGGGACGACCAACTCCGAGGTGGCGGCGTATGCCGATGGCCGGGTGCGCGTGCTTGGTCCAGCCGGCGGCAAAATGCTGCCCTCCTGCGTGGGCCTCACCCCTGCCGGCGAGCTGCTGATCGGGGCCGCAGCGCGGAATCAGCAGCTTCTCTATCCCGAGCGCACGGTGCGCAGCGTCAAACGCAAGATGGGCAGCGGTGAGACGGTGGTCCTGGGCGACCGCAGTTTCTCGCCGCCGGAGATCTCCGCCCTGATCCTGCGCGAGTTGGCACAGTGGGCGGCGCGCGACCTGGGCACGCTGCCGCGCCAGGCGGTCATCACCGTACCGGCCTACTTCTCGGACGTGCAGCGCCAGGCGACCCGCGAGGCCGGCGCGCTCGCCGGGCTGGAGGTGGTGCGCATCCTCAATGAGCCGACCGCCGCCAGCCTCGCCTACGGTGAACTGGCTGGGCACGGCCGCACCGCCATGGTCTACGACCTGGGTGGCGGCACCTTCGACGTGTCCGTCGTGCGCCTGGAGGGCGAGGTCACCGAGGTCCTGGCGAGTCACGGCAACAACCGCCTCGGCGGCGACGACTTTACCGACCTGCTCGCCCGGCGCCTGGAGGAGGCCTTCCAGAGCCAGACCGGCGTCGACATCCGGCAGGACCCGGCGCACGCCGTGGCCCGCTCTCGCCTCGGGTGGGCGGCCGAGACGGCCAAGACGAAACTGAGCGCCGAACCGTTCGCGACGGTGCGCGAAGAGAATCTGCTGCTGGTCAACGGCAGACCGCTGCACCTCGATCTGGAACTGAGCCGCGACGAGTATGAGCGGCTGATCCGGCCGCTGGCCGAGTCCACGCTGGAAAGCGTGAGCAAAGCCCTGCACGACGCGGGTACCAAGTCCGGGGACCTCGATGCCATCCTGCTGGTCGGCGGGTCAACCCGGACCCCCCTCGTCTGCCGCTTGCTCAAGGAGGCCTCCGGCCTGACGCCGCGCCAGGATGTCCACCCCGACCTGTGCGTGGCGTTGGGCGCCGGGGTGCTGGCGTCCCGTCTGGGCGGCCACGCCATCGAGCGCGTCCTGGTGGATGTCTCGCCCTACTCGTTC
>CAIZKT010000790.1:0-1858 GCA_903933565.1 uncultured Victivallales bacterium
ATCGACGCACCTCAGACTGTTGTCGAGGAGCTTCGCGGTCGGCCCCACGCAGCCGGCGCAGGCCAGGCAGGCGCCGGCCACCACGCGCGGCCAAGCGGCCGCCCGCCCACTCCAACCCTCTTTCACGTGCGCTGTGTCGACCCGATCTCCTGAGTCATTCATGGTGCTGCTCACTTGCCGACTCCAAGACGGCTGCCAGTGTCACGTTCCTGCCGGGGGGCTGACCTTCGTGCGGCTGCTCTTCGCCGGGTTGCCCGACCTGTGTTCCCTGGGCGCAGGCGCCACTTCAGGAGTCAGCCAACGCCAGGGCAGCCGCTGGCTGAGGTACACGCTTTCACCCCAGCGGGCGGCGTCCTCCCGGAGCAGGAAACCGCCGCCGATGAGGAAGCGGCCACCCCTCTCGGCGTGGGCCTGGGAAGCCCGCTGCATACTCGTCAGCGGCGGTACCTGGCCCGTGAGCGGGTCCGGCTTGGCCTGCATCTGCCAGGGCATCTCGCCGCTGCCCCCGGGGTACGGGAAGACGTAGACCTCCTGCTGGAACCGGACCAGGTTGGAGGTCGCCGACAGAAGCGCGGGCAACTGCGGATCGAGCAGCCAGGAGACACAGTCGAAACCGACGAACGGCGTGGCTGGGAAGTACGTGGGGAAGAACTGCAGAGCACTCCGCACCGAGGCAGCGCAGGCCTCCGGGGTCAGCGGCGCCCCGGCGGCCATGTGGATGCCCAGCACCGGATCGCCCGGGACCAGCATCTGCCGCCACTCTGCCTTCATGAGCCGCACCCGGTGCCGTACCGCCTGCCCCCGCGGCGAGATCGGGAAGCCAAGGAGCTGCTTGGCGGACTCCGCCAGAGTTGCGGTCCAGGCGCCCACCGGGTCCGTGATGCCGCCCGCGCCGTCGAACTGCCCTTCTCGTCGGAACTGGCAGCCGTCCTCGGCCAGGGCGATCACGGCGCCGATGCGGTCGTGACGAAAGGCGCGGAGTCGGCCATGGAACGGGTCCGGGAGGAACTGCAGCCGGCCCAGGCGGTAGAGCTGTCCCCGCCAGGTGAGCAGCAGCCATCCCAGGATCGCCCCCGAGATGCCAAACCGGCCGTCGAGTTCGCGCACCGGCTCGGTACGGATGCAGACCTCCAGATCAGACACCGAGTCCCGGACAATCTCCCCCGGGATCCCCAGTCGGCGGTGGATCTCCTGGCGCTGCGGGGTCCCTGACAACAGAACGATAGCGTAGAACAGCCCGGCGTGCGGTCCCATGGCCGCCGCAGGCACCGGCCAGCCCGAGACTGCCACGCCGGAGTCGCAGGCGCGGAACAGGTGTTCGTGGCAGTACCAGGCCAGGGCGCTCAGACCTGGATTGGCCCGGACGCACGCGGCCGCGGCAAGGATGGCGTCCGCCACGACCGCCGACAGGCCGCACTGCGCGCCGCTCCAACGCAGAAACCCGGGCTGCAGGAACGGCACCTCGCCGGGCGGTCTGGCCGCCTGGCTCTCCTCCCAGCCGGGACAAAACGAGTCAACCTGCCCACTGAAACCGGCCGCAGCCATGGCCTGCCCGAAGTCCTTACAGCACCGGCTCATCAACGCACCTCCACCGCCGGCCGCAGCGACCAGCTCTGCAGATGGGTGTACGTGGGGATGGCTCCAAGGTTGAAGTCCTGCGGCAGGACGTAGGCGCCGACTTGGACCTTGGCGAGCAGTTCGTCCTTGCAGCGCGGCAGTGCGGGCTGTGGCGCCAGCTCGATGGCGGCATCGGGCTCACCCGCGGCAAGCCGCAGCACGGCATCGGCCATGGCCATGAGGTACGTGGCGGGCGGCACGGGTGCCGCTGCCGGTTGCCCCACGGCGATGGCGCTGGGCA
>CAIZKT010000791.1:0-4463 GCA_903933565.1 uncultured Victivallales bacterium
CGCAGCTCAGGCGCGGAACTCGACCGCGCCGGCTTGGCCCAGCAGATCGAGGTAGGCCTGCAGGCACGCCACCGGGATCGGGCCGTCGTGGACCAGCCTCTCGGCGATCTCGCCCAGGTTGCGTCGGCCGTTGATCCAGGGCCAGATGCGAGCGAGGTTCACTCCGCCCGCGCTCAGCCGTTCGAGTTGCTCCTTCTGCTCGCCCACCAGGGCGGGTGGCGACCAGCGGCAGCGCCGCGGGATGCGTTCGAGGCCCGGGCCGCGCAGGAGCGGGCGTCGGGGCGCCCTGCCCTGTCCGCCACAGAGCGTCCAAGCCTGACGTGCTTCGATCTCGCCCCACTCGGCCAGGCGCGCACACAGCGCCGTCAGCTCGGCGGCCAGGGGCTGGTCGGCGGGCGCAAAGCGCGCCGTCTGCATGACGGCATCCTGCGCTTGCAGCGCCAGGTGCCGCACCTGCGACGCCAGGCGTTCCGGCGGGCTGCCTCCCTGGACCAGTGCGGCGTTCACCGCGTTGCCGATGCGGCGCTTCCAATCCTGTACCGCCAGCCGGGCCAGCCAGCGCGCCTCCGCGGCGCCAGCGGTCGCCATGAGGTAGAGGAAGCTACCGAAGGCGACGGCCATGCGGCCCAGCGTGTTTGTGCAGATCTGGTGCGGCAGGTCCTGATTGCTGTGGTAGTAGCGATCCGGCCAGGTGGAGACCTGCGGAGTCGGGATGTCGAAGTAGCCGTCGGAGATGAACGCATCGTTGCCAAAGAAGGGCTCCGCGTGCCAGGGGAAGATGGCGTAGTTGTCGGTGCTGAAGCGGGCCACCGGCTCTGCCGCCGCGGCGTCCAGCAGCACCTGCATCAGGCCGTCGACGAAGGAGGCGTTGTGCTCAGGCGAAAGGAAGAGCACGGCTTCGCCGCCGCAGAGGGCAAAATCCTGTCCGGCGGAATCGCAGCAGAGACCGGCGACGACCTGATCCAGGCGCTCGCGGTGCTCGTGAATGAAGGGCAGGAAGCCCTCGACTTCGGTAGCATTCAGGAAGCGGATGGTGCGGCGCAGGGGGGGCAGGGCGCCGCTGGCGGTCAGGCGGGCCAGGACCCGGGCCAACTCGAGTCCGAGACAGCAGCCCGAGGCATTGTCGCGGGCGCCGGGTTCCGAGAGGTGGGCCAGGAGCCAGACGTCCTCCTGGGCCAGGTCCGTGCCTGGCAGGGCGCCATGCGCCAGATCGGAGACGCCTTCCACCAAGGCGGTATCCACCAGCGCCCGCAGCCGCAGTGGCTCGGCGGACCCGCGCGCCAGGGCACGCAGGCGCCAGCCCTGCCTGGGCGAGAGGTTGAAGCCAAACAGCGGAGGCCCATTCCGGCGGCCGGAGAAGATGGTCCACATCACCAGGTCAGGCACGTCCTGGGGCTCACGCACTGGCGGGTGCGCGGTGAGCCAGGGCGGGCAGACACAGTCCGACACCAGCCCGAGGCAGCCGGCCCGGTGCGCTGCCGCCGCCACGGTCGAGGGAAACTGGTCGGTCAAGAGGATGCGGCCGGCCCACTGGCCCTCCTGCACGCTATCCGACGCCAGTGGACCCAGGTGGATGACGAGTTCGGCTTCGACGCCGCCGACCGCTGTCGGGCGGCTGTTGCTGATCAGACAGAGGGGTTCGTCGGCGTAGCGGCAGATCATTCCGGCGCCGGCTGTGGGCGCGACCACTGACAACTCGGCGGCGTGCGGTTGCCACTCGAGCGGATTGCGGCGGCCGTCAAGCCACTCGGTGCGGTCATCTGCGGGATAGGGAAAAACCTGCGCCTCGACGGCGCCGTTCTCGCGGTAGCGTTCGCGCAGCAGGGCGGCGGCCTGGTGCATCCCTGGGCCGGGCACCGTGCAGCGGCAGGCCCAGTGGTTGCGGATGTCCCGCAGGCACAGCCCCGGGTTGAACTCGCGGGCGATCGCATCGATGACAGTTTTCAACATGGTCCTGCACTCCCGGTCGCCGAACTCTCAACAGCGCAATCTCTGGAACCAGCGCGGGCGAGTCCGGCAGCGGGTACTATACTGCGCTAGGTTCACGGCCGAGGCGCGGGCTCCGGTGTGGTTTTCCTGGAGCCCGCGATGCCCGGCCCGTGTCGGGCGGGTTCGCGGTATCTCGTGGTGGCCCTGGAGCCCGCGATGCCCAGCCCGTTGCGGGCGGGTTCGCGGTATCCGCCGTCTTGCAGGACCAGATACGGCGGAAGCCCCGGCAGAGCCGGTGCGGACCGCCGACTCCAGGGTGGTTACCGCGCGGAAGAAGCAGCAGCCCTAACCCCAAGGAGGTGCGGCATGGATTCGAGGACGATCCCCTGCATGATGCTGGCAGCCACCCTCGGCGCTGGCGCGGTCGAGGCGCGTGATCCGCGCGCCGTGAACCCAGGGTTTCCGCGTATCGGCACCTGCTATGGCGCCGGCCTGTCGTGGCAGACCTGGGAGCAGGGCGCGGCGTGGTGGTCGAAGCTGGACCTGATTATCGGCGGCGGCTACGATCTGCACTACGACTGGGAGGATCCGCGCTGGCCCAAGGCGCTGGCCCGGCTGGAAGAGAACCTCAGCCGCCTGCGTGAGGTAAACCCGCAGTGCCTGTATCTGCCCTACGTCGACGTGGTCGAGGGACCCGACAATCCGAGTCTGCCCGCGCATTGGTGGGACCGGCGCAACGGCGAGCGTTGGAGCGGCTGGCCGGGGTATTTCCGCATCAACACTACCTTGCCCGAAGTGCTGCAGTTCAACCTGGATAAGACCCGCGACGAGATCATGGCGAGGCCGTTGATGGACGGCGTCTTCTATGATTGCTGGGCGCCGGACGAGTGGCTGGTGCCGCGCACCGCCCAACTGCGGGAGGGCAAGGCCATCGTGATGATCAACGACTGGAATCTGCCCAGGCGCGGCTTCGCCACTCTCAACGGCTGCCTGGCCGAGGATGAGCTCAATCGGGTCGCGGACGGCAGCGTCGCGTTCGAGGATTACCTGGAGCGCTATCTGCGGTGGTGTCGCGAGAGCCGCACGCCAATCGTCACCATGCTGGTTTGCCACCCGCGCAGTGTGGTGGAAGACCCCTGGGGCAATGCGAAGCGCAGCCGCGAGGACCGCGCCGCCCGGATTGAGAAGGCCCGCAGCGCGGATCTGCCCATGATGCGTTTTGGCCTGACGACCACGCTGCTGGGTGATGGCTACTTCGGTTACGACGGCGGGAACGGGCTATCGCGGGGCAATTGGTGGTGGTACCCCGAGTACGACGCACCGCTGGGTTTTCCGCGAGGCGCGGCCGTACGGCGGGCCGACGGCCTGTGGCAGCGCGCCTTCGACGGGGGCCTGGTCGTGGTCAATGGCACCGCCTATGATGCCGTGGCCGAGCTGCCAGAGCGGCTGAAGGATGTGAGCACGGGACGGGTGGGCAACCGCTGCACGATCCCACGCTACGATGGCCGCATCTTCCTGCCCACCGACGAGCCGGTGACCCCGGGTGCCGAGGCCCCGCCCAGGCTGACGCGGCAGGCACCGACGGCCCTTCAGGTAGTGCAACTCGACGGCGGCCTGGTCGTGGCCCGAACCCCCACCGGACTGGAACTGCGCTTCGATCCCACTGGCGAGCTGCGCCAGATCCTGCTGCAGGGCGAACCCCTGCTGACCGGTGGCTGGCCCGGCATCTTCAACTTACCCATGCAACGCTACCGCGTCACGGAGCACGCCGAACCCGAGATCAAGGTCACCCCAGAGGCGGCCCGCACCGTCTTCCGCGGGGTGCTCACGGAGGGCGACCAGCGCCTTGAATTCACCGAGACCTGTACCCTGACCGCCAACAATCGCTTCGCCCTGCGTTTCGATTTCGTCATTCCCCAGGAGCTGAACCTGCGCCTGTGGCGGCATTACCTCGGCTTTCCCATCCGTCAGTACGCCGGCGCCAGCGCGACCGCGGCGGGCCAGACGGTGATCCTGCCCGCGGAACTGGGCGAGGCGCAGTTGCTACCGGCCGCGACCCACATCTCCGTCAGCGGCCCGGTGGCGCGTCTGGAGATTGAGAGTTCGATCCCACTCGGCCTGGTGGACCACCGCAAGTGGAACACGGCCGAGTACCTGCTTGCCGGTTACCCGCTCCGTGACAAGGTCGCGGCAGGAACCACCGTGATGGTCGAACTGCAGATCACGGTCACGCCCCAGCCGTGAGCGGGGCGGGGCCTGCAGCCGTGGCGGAGAACTGCCCTCGAGCGAGTCGGCCCCGTTCTGGCCAGCCCGCAATGACCCGCGTCCCGGCCGCGCAAACCCGACCTGACGACGGGGCCGTCCACGGTCTTGAAACCACCCTGACAGGGCGGTTTTGTTTTCCGGCAGCCGTGCTTGCTGGCCGACACGACGGGTGAAAGCGTGAGGGCGTGAAAGCGTGAGTGTGTAGCCGGGGGCAGGGGGTCTGAGACGCTATCACACCATCACGTTCTCACGCTCTCACAGGCAACCAG
>CAIZKT010000792.1:0-10150 GCA_903933565.1 uncultured Victivallales bacterium
CAGGGCGTTGCCCTGGGCGCCCGAAACGCCCCTTTGGGGCTGAATACCTCGGCCCATCCTTATTGCACAGGTTGATCCTTATTGCACAGGTCGCTTTTCTTGACCTTGGACGGCGGGCGTCCGCTACCCGCCAGAGATTGCACCCCATGAGCCGAACTAACCTCTTGTCCAGGCGCCGGCTGGTCGCGGCGGTGGCGCTGTTGCTGGTTGGGCTTCTCGCCCTCGCGCTGGGCGAAGTCGCCGTCCGGCTCTATGTCCGCTCTACCCGCGGCTCGCTGGCGCTCCAGATGGACCCCGAACTCGGCTGGAAAACACGCCCAGGCTACGATTTCCGCGGAACCCGAGTGAAGGCCACCGGGCAGTCCTACCCGGTGCATCTCACCACCACCCCCGAGGGGTTCAGGCAATGCGACCCCCCAACGCCCGGACGCCCTCGCCTGTTCGTGCTCGGCGACTCGTTTACCCACGCGATGAATGCTTCGGACTCCAAGGCCTTCTTCGCGGTCCTGGGACGCGCTCTTGATTGTGACATCGCCGCCTACGGCTGCAGCGGCTACGGGACCTTGCAGGAGACCATGATCCTCGAGCGCTACCTGCCCCGTATTCAGCCCACGGCCGTGCTCCTCCAATTCTGCTCTAATGACTTCGCTAACAACCACTACCCCACCGAAATCCGCACCGTCAGCAACGTCTTCACTCGGCCCTACTGGGAAGACGGCGCGATACGCTACCGCATGCCGAAAGCCTGCCGCTGGCTGCGCGAGATCGGCAACCACGGCAGCTACCTCGTCTACTTCCTCTTCAGCCGCGTCGACCTCGTCGTGGCGCGCGTCCGTGGCCCTGGCTCCCCCAGCGACCGCGCTATCTTCAGCGAACCCGAGAGTCCCGCGGTGCGGGTCACAGCGGAACTCCTCGGTAAGTTGAAACAGCGCTGCGGAGATATTCCGCTGTTCGCGTTCTGCATCGCCGGAGACGCCGAAACCGCGGCCCTGATCGAGAGTTTCCTGACGGTTCAAGGATTGACGGTCATCCCCGGCATCACCGGCTTGCTCGCCGAACACGATGGGGCTGACCGGGCGCTGCGGGTTCGCAACGACGCGCACTTGAACGAAGACGGCGAAGCCGTGCTGGGGCAGGCCTTGGCCGCCTGGCTCGGCACTCATGCGAAACCCTGGCGTACCGACAGAGAGGCGAGGGGGCCGTGACCTGGATTCTCGGCATTTCGGCATTCTACCACGACTCGGCCGCGGCGCTGATCCGCGACGGAGAGATTGTGGCTGCCGCTCAGGAGGAGCGCTTCTCGCGCCTCAAGCATGATCATCACTTCCCGAGCCAGGCGATCCAGAGTTGCCTCGATATCGGTGGCTGCTCCCCCGCCGATCTTGCCTATATCGTCTTCTACGACAAGCCCTTGCTTAAGTTCGACCGCCTGCTCGAAACCTATCTGACCTACGCCCCGGCGGGAATCCGCTCCTTCCTCAAAGCCATGCCACTGTGGCTGAAACAGAAACTCCACCTCCACCGGGAAATCCGCCAGGGGCTCGCCGGCCCCACCCCGGCTAAAATCCTGTTCACCGAACACCATGAAGCCCATGCCGCGGCCGCCTTCTTCCCCTCGCCGTTCGACGAGGCCGCCCTGATCACCCTGGACGGGGTCGGAGAATGGGCCACCGCCAGCTACGGCCGCGGCCGACAGAACCAGATCGAGCTGCTGGCGGAAATGCGCTTTCCCCACAGCCTCGGATTGCTCTATTCGGCCTTCACCTACTACTGCGGCTTCAAGGTCAACTCCGGTGAGTACAAGCTCATGGGCCTGGCGCCCTATGGACAGCCCAGATACCAGGAGTTGATCTTTCGCCACCTGCTGGATCTCAAGGAGGATGGCTCGTTCCGCCTGGACCTGGACTACTTCAACTACTGCCAGGGCTTGACCATGACCAATCGCCGCTTCGACCGCCTCTTCGGCGCCCCCCCGCGGCGAGCCGAGGCCGCGCTCGAGCAACACCACATGGACATCGCCGCATCCATCCAGGCGGTGACCGAGGAGATTATCCTGCGCCTGGCCCGGCATGTGCGCCGCGAGACGGGCCTGCGCAACCTCTGCCTCTCCGGTGGCGTGGCGCTGAACTGCGTCGCCAATGGCCGACTCCTCCGCGCCGGCATCTTCGACCGACTCTGGATACAACCCGCGGCCGGCGATGCCGGCAGCGCCGTCGGCGCAGCGCTGTTCGCCTGGCACCAACTGCTCGAACAGCCCCGGCAAGCCGACAACACCCACGATACACAGCAGGCGTCGCTCCTCGGCCCAGCCTATACCAGCGATCACGTCTGCCGCGCCCTCGAAGCCCGCGGTGCCGTCTACGAACGCTACCCCCAGGAAGCGCCCCTGCTGCTGGAGACCGCCCGACTGATCGCGGCGGGATGCGTCGTCGGCTGGTTCCAGGGACGCATGGAGTTCGGGCCGCGGGCCTTGGGCTGCCGCAGTATCCTCGGAGATGCGCGGGACCCCCAGACCCAGGCAAGAATGAACCTGAAGATTAAGTTCCGCGAATCCTTCCGCCCCTTCGCCCCAGCGGTCTTGATGGATCACGTACACGAACTCTTCGAACTGCAGGAAGAGTCGCCCTACATGCTCCTGGTCGCGCCGGTTCGCGAGGCGCAACGGCGGCCGCTGACCGACGACGAGCGCCAGACCATGGCCACCGACCCGGATCTGCGCCACCGCGTCAACATCCCCCGTTCCGACGTGCCCGCGGTCACCCACGTCGACTACTCAGCTCGGGTTCAGACCGTCGACGCCGAACGCCACGGTCGCTTCTACCGCCTCCTGCAGGCGTTCCGCCAGCTGACCGGACAGCCCCTGCTGGTCAATACCAGTTTCAACATCCGCGGCGAACCCATCGTCTGCACCCCAGAGGATGCCTATCGCTGTTTCCTGCTGACGGATATGGATGCCCTCGTGATCGAAGACGTCCTGCTGCTGAAAGACAGGCAACCCCCGGCCAGCCTGGCCGAACGGGACGCCTACGCCGCTTCATTCGCGCCGGATTGAGGCGCGCTATCGCAGGAATGGGTCTGCTAGAACCAGCCCAGGTGGGAAATCAAGGCTCTATGGACGGCATCTATCAGCAGGTCAACTGGAACCCCGACAACAAGACCTTGCGGCAGTTCTCCTGGGCGGTTGCAGGCGCCCTCACCGTGCCGGGGATCATCCTCGGCTGGCGAGCCCACGGCGTCGGCGCTATCTCCGTCCTTCTCTGGACCACCGCCGCGCTACTGCTGACCGCGGCCTGTTTCGCCCCGCGGTCCTTGCTCTGGGTCTACCGGGTGTGGCAGGCCGTCACCGTCCCCATCGGCGCCGCCGTCCAGGTAGCCATGCTCTGCGTCTTCTACTACCTTGTCCTGACCCCCGTGGGCATCGTCCTGCGCTGCCTGGGGCGCGACCCCCTGCAGCGGCGCTGGGATGCGGCCGCCTCGAGCTACTGGATCGCCTGTACCGCCCGGCGCGACCCCCGTCGGTACTTCCATCCCTATTGACTCGGAATCGTGGTTGACGGCCCCCGTTGTCCGTAGCCCTGGTGTTTGAAACGGCGGAGACGGTTCCCCATGGCGGATCGCAATGACCAGCGCCAGCCCGCGTTCGACAAGATCCAGGAAGAGCCCGGCAGTCTGCTTCGGGAACTGGTGCAGTTCCTGCGACAGCACAAGAAGCTATGGATGCTGCCCCTTATCGTTCTACTGCTGCTGCTGGGTCTCCTGATCGTCCTCAGCGGCAGCGCGGCAGCCCCGTTCATCTATACCCTGTTCTAGCCGCACGCTCGTTTGCCTATCGCCAGCCACGCGCCGGCGTCATGCGCCCCCCGCCACCGCCCACATGAGGCTACAGCACACCATGACAGATCCAGCCCTCTCCTTCCGCAACCGCAGCGTCCTCATTACCGGCGGCCTCGGCTTCATCGGCTCGACCCTCGCCCACCGGCTGGTCGAGTCCGGCGCCCGGGTGACCCTGATCGATAGCCTTAACCCTGACTACGGCGGCAACCTGTTCAACCTCAAAGGAATCGAAGACAAAGTCCACGCCAATATCTCGGATGTGCGTGATCACCACAGTATGAAGGTCCTCATCCAGGGCCAAGATTTCCTCTTCAACCTGGCCGGGCAGACCAGCCACATGGACTCCATGCGCGATCCCGAGACCGACCTCGAGATCAACTGCAAGGCCCAGCTCTCTATCCTCGAGGCCTGCCGACAGTTCAACCCCACCATCCGTGTCGTCTTCGCCAGTACGCGCCAGATGTACGGCCGACCCGACTACTTGCCCGTGGATGAGAAGCACCTCCTGCGCCCCGTTGACGTCAATGGCATCAACAAGATGGCCGGTGAATGGTATCACATCCTCTACAATAACGTCTATGGCATCCGCGCCAGCGCCCTGCGCCTCACCAATACCATCGGACCACGCATGCGGGTGAAAGACGCCCGCCAAACCTTCCTCGGAATCTGGGTGCGGCTGCTCATCGAAGGCAAACCCTTCGAAGTCTGGGGCGGCGAACAGTTGCGCGATTTCAACGATGTCGACGACGCCGTCGATGCCTTCCTCATCGCCGCTACCCACGACGACGCCTGCGGTCAAGCCTTCAATCTCGGAGCTCACCCCCCCATCAGCCTCCTCGATACCGCCAAACTGCTGGTCGAGGCCGCCGGCACCGGCCAGTATGTCGTCCGCGAATTCCCCCCAGAACGCCGCAAAATCGACATCGGCGACTACTACTCCGACTACACCCTCATCCGCCAACGCCTCGGCTGGGAACCCAAAACCCCCCTCAAAGAGGCCCTCCGCCGTACCGTCGAGTTCTATCGCCAACACCTGAAGCACTATCTGTGATGGGGCGCCCCGGATCCTCACGGTCGCGGGGTTGACAGCCTAGCGCGAATGCGTTACGGTTCCATTGTGGTTCCAAATGGGGATGTTGCCATGCCTACCATCACACTCAAGAACGTGCCGCCTAACCTGCACCGCAAGCTGAAAGACCAGGCAACGCACAACTTCCGCAGCCTTAACAGCGAGATTCTGGCCTGTCTAACCCAGAGCCTGGAGTCAGGGAGCGGGGACGTGGAGCAGGTCATCGCCGACGCGAGGTCTGCGCGGACCGCGCTAGCCGCCCAAGGCGTCTGGGTGACGGACGCCGATATTCGTCGGGCTCGAGACGAAGGGCGCCCATGATCGTTGCTGACACTAACCTGATCGTCTACCTCCACCTTCCTGGGCCGTATGGCGACCTGGCGGAAAAGGTGCGCCGGACAGACCCCTGCTGGGTCTCTCCCGGCTTGTGGCGCAGCGAGTTCCGTAACGTGCTGGTGGGGTGCCTGCGCAACGGGCATCTGGAACTCGCTGCCGCTCTCACGGCCATCTCTCAGGCAGAGTCCCATGTCGACAGCGCCGCCTGCCAGGTCCCGTCACGCACGGTCCTGGAACTGGCGCTAACCTCAGGTTGTACCGCCTATGACTGCGAGTTCGTGGCCGTGGCACAAGCCCTGAACGTGCCCTTGGTTACCAGTGACCAGAAGATACTCAGGAGCTTCCCTGAGACCGCCTTGAGCATGGAGCACTTCCTCAGCCGAGCATCCGGCAACAACCCCTAAGGTCACCATGTCAGACACCCCCTTCATTCTCCCCTCCGACCTCAAGGCCAATTATGAGGCCTACAAGGACGAAATCCGCGCCGCCGCCCTGCGCGTCCTCGACAGCGGCTGGTACATCGGCGGCAAAGAGGTCGAGACCTTCGAACAGGCCTTCGCCCAGTTCGTCGGCACGCCGCACGCTCTCGGCTGTGCCTCCGGCACCGACGCCATCATCCTGGCCTTGCGCGCCTGCGGCATCGGCCGCGGCGATGTCGTCCTCACCGTCGCCCATACCGCCGTCGCTACCGTGGCCGCCATCGAACTGGCCGGCGCGACCCCCGCCCTCGTAGACGTCGACCCGGAACGCTTCACCCTCGACCCCGAACGCCTGCGTTCCGCCTGCCGCGCCCTCGCCGATGGCCGTGCCGGTCGCCTCAAAGCGGTGCTTCCCGTCCACCTCTACGGCCAGCCCGCCGACCTCCCCGCCATCCTCGCCGTGGCCGACGAATTCGGCCTGGCCGTGATCGAGGACTGTTCCCAGGCCCATGGCGCCCGCCTCAACGGCAGACAGGTGGGCGCCTGGGGACGGGCAGGCACCTTCAGCTTCTACCCCACCAAGAATCTCGGCGCCCTCGGCGATGGCGGCGCTGTCACCACCGCCGACCCCGGCATCGCAACCCAGTTGCGCTTGCTGCGGGAGTATGGCTGGAAAGAACGCTACGTCAGCCACCTCGCGGGCATGAACTCGCGCCTCGACCCACTCCAGGCCGCTATGCTTGCCGTCAAGCTCCCCCACCTCGACGCCGAGAACCATCGCCGTCAGGCCATCGCCGCCCGCTATACCGCCGCCTTCCGGGGCTCGGCACTGGTGCTGCCGCGTATCTTCCCCGGCGCCGAACCCGTCTACCATCAGTACGTCGTGCAACACCCCCGCCGCGAGGCCCTGCGACTCTTCCTCAAAGAGCGCGGCATCGGCAGCCTCATCCACTACCCCGTTCCCGTTCACCGGCAGCCCGCCTACCAGGACCGACTGCCACTGCCCGCCGGCCCTCTGTGCGTCACGGAAGCCGCCTGTGAACGCATCCTCAGCCTCCCCATCCACGGCCAGTTGACCAACGAGCAGTGCGACCGCGTCATCCGGGCGGTCACAGAATGGATGGCCCTGCAATCATGACCGCCGACCGCTCCATGCCTGCCGGCCTCACCATCGTTGCCCCGGTCTACAACGAAGCCGCGGCCCTGCCCGCCTTCCTCGCAGCTCTCCTGCCCTTCGCCGCCGCCCTCCCCGCCGAGGTCATCCTGGTCGACGACGGCTCGCGCGATGGCAGCAGCGATATCCTGGCGCAGGCCCAAGGAGGGCGCGTTCGCGTTCTCCGCCATAAACTCAATCGCGGCTATGGCGGCGCCCTCAAGACCGGCGTCGCCGCCGCGCGCACGCGCTACACCATTACGATGGACGCCGACGGCCAGCATAGCCTCGATGATGTGCGGCGGCTCTACGAGACCATCTGCCGCACCGAGGCAGATATGGTCATCGGCTCCCGCCGCGGCCAGAAGGACGCCAGCCTCACCCGCGCCATCGGTAAACGGCTCATCCGCCTGCTCGCTAAAAGTCTCATGAGCATCCCCGTGCATGACCTCAACAGCGGCATGAAGATCGTCGAAACCCGCATGGCGCAGCAGGTCCTCCATCTCTGCCCCGACACCATGGCCTACAGCGATACCATCGCGCTACTGTTCATCAACCTTCGCTGCCTCGTCATCGAGGAACCCATCCAGGTCCGAGAGCGCCAGGGCCGCGCCAGCACCATCGGCCTGCGCGATGCCTTCGCCACGGTCCGGGCCATCATCAACATGGTCATGCTCTTCCATCCCCTCAATCTCTTCCTTCCCGCTGCCATCACCCTGGCCGCCCTCGGCCTGACCTGGACCGCGCGCTGCTACCTGATCAACCATGTCCTCTCCCAAGGCGCCGCGGTGCTGTTACTCTCGGCCTTGTTCACCCTGCTGCTCGGTCTCCTGGCTGAGCAACTCGCCGATCTGCGCCGCACCCAAGGGCCAAGGCCGCTCCCGGATGGCGGCAGAGACCCCCGCTGAACCGCGGCCGCGGCCTTCCCCTGGAGATGCGCCTGGCCTCAGGCGTTCCCCTGGAGATGCGCCTGGCCTCAGGCGCGGCGCTATCCCCGGGACCGCCGACCGTCGGGTCGGCCGCTGCCGCTAGCCGTGGCTGCTCCATCTGAATGGCCCCGTTGCCAGACACCCCGAAACCCTGCATGGACCTTCCCACCACTTTCTCGCCCCCCCGTGAACGCCTCTACACCGGCGCCGCCTGGCTTTATCTGGCCCTGCTGCCATGCCACCTGCAGCTCGTGGGCCCGCTCTACCTCCATGACCTGCTTCTCCCACTCTTCCTCGCCGCCGTGCTGCAGCGCGCCGACTGGCGCCGCTGGCTACGCCTGCCCGACGCCAGTCTGGCCGCGTTTGGCGCCTGGTGTCTAGTCGCGACCGTGACCCGCCTTCCTGTCTGGCTGGATCTCTACGAACTCGGCGTCTTTGGCTACATGGGGCTGCTGTACGTCTTCTTCAGCCGCACGTCCCTCAGCCCGCGAGGGCTCTGGCGGTACGCTGTCGCCGTGACCGTGGCTCTGTGGCTGGTCGGGGCGGTGCAGGTGGCGACCGGCCTGGTGCAGCCACACTCGGCCTATGTCGGCACCACCCTCGGCTTCCTCGCCACCCGCTACGGCTTCACCTTCGGCAACCCGAACCTGCTCGGCTCCTTCGCCGCCTTGCCCGTGGCCTGCGCCCTCCTGAGCCTGGTTCCGGCCGCTGCCGGGGCAGGGCAGGGGACCGCCGTCGTGCCCCGCGGCCGACTGCTGGCACTGGGGGTTCTGCTCCTGGCCTTGGGCGTGCCCCTCCTGCTCACCGCCAGCCGCCATCTCCTGCTCAGCGGGGCCCTCGTCCTGGGCGCTCTGACGGCTCTCACTCCCGCCCCTCACCGCCACCTCGCCTGCCGCTTCGCGGGGCTCGTTCTGGCCCTTGTCTTCGCCCTCTTCTACCTCACCATCCTTGTCCCCTGCTTCCCGCTGCAAGCTCAGGCCCCATTCGTCAACTGTCGCACGCCGGGCATGTACCTGATCCATCAAGGCGCCTACCTCAATCTGCTCCTTGTCGACCCCCGCGCCCCGCTCCTCGGCCTCGGCCGCTCCGCCGTCCGCCAACGCTATCCCGAGGCCGTCGACCCCGACCTGACCCGGCGCGTCCTGGCCGAGTACCACATGGAACCTCTCACCCCGTCGTTCCTCGTTTACATGGATGCCCACAACGACTACCTCAACCTCGCCACCGCCTTTGGCCTCCCGGCGGTCGCGGCTCTCTATGCGTTCTTCGGGCTGCTCGCCCGCACGGTCAGGCGCAGCGGCGCTGCCCTCGTTATGCCCCTGCTGACCTTCCTCGTCCTCGCGGTCTGCATGGCGTCGCTGTGGGATGACCTGCTCAGCAAACGCTGGATCTGGGTCACCCTCGGAATCCTCGCAGCCTCCGCCTGGAATGGCATCCCGAGTGACCCCCGATCCCTGAATTCTCCTCCCTACCCCCCCGGCCCGCGGTCGCTATGAACCTCTCCTACGGCGTCATCACCATCTGCCTGAATGCCGGCAAAACCATCGCCGATACCCTGCAGTCTGTCATCACCCAACAGCCGCCCCCCAACCAGTACATCCTCATCGATGGCGGCTCGCAGGATGATACCCTCGATCGTATCGCCGCCGCCCGCGCCACCACCAGCCTCGAACTGCGCCTCGAAACCCAGCCCTGCCAGCCCGGTGCCGCCGGTATCCCCGCCGCCTGGAACCAGGCACTGCGGCTCATCGACGCGGACATCGTCTTCATCATCAACGCCGACGATTGGTACGAACCCAGCGCCGCCGCCACCGTCCTCCAAGCGTTCACCGACCATCCCGCCGCCGATCTCGTCGTCGCCCCCATCCAGTACCGAACCGCCCCCGGCGCACCCGTGCTGCGAACCCAGCGCCCCCGCAGCCTGCGCTGGCTGCCCATGCTCATGCCTATACCCCACCCGGGCTGCTTTGTCCGGCGCCGCCTCTACCATCGCATCGGACCCTTCAACCAAGACTATGCCGTCAGTGCAGACTACGACTTCATCTACCGGGCCAGCCGCGCCGGGTGCTGTTTCCACGCCCTCAGCGAACCCCTGATCTCGATGCGGCCGGGCGGCTTCGCCCGTCAACGCCTGGCGCTGGCCCGCCGGGAAACCTTTCGCGTTGCCCGCAACCATGGCGGCGGCGTCTTCCTGCCCGGCGCCGCCTTCCTCGTACGCTGGCTGTCAACCCGCTGAGTCTTGGGGTCAACCCTCGACTTTTAGCCTTATATTGACGTAACTACTCAGGTGTACCTGCGCATCCTGCCCCAACGGGGCTGCGTCCCCAAGCCCAGGGTTGGCCGCTGCGTCGGCCTACCCTGGGTGAGCAAGGCAGCAAACCCAGTCTTCCCCAACGGGGTTGCGTCATGG
>CAIZKT010000793.1:0-1615 GCA_903933565.1 uncultured Victivallales bacterium
CAGTAACATGCCCCTGGCAGAGATGCTGGTGGACCGCCATGCCATGAGCCAGACGGTGCGCGAAGAGGTGACGCCGAAGTCCCATGAGTGGGGCTACAAACTGGGTTCGGTCTACATCCGTAAGGTGCATTTCCGCGACGCGGAGATGATTCGACAAATCGAGAGCAAGGTCGTGAACCGCCTGCGCCAGGTCACCTCTGCGATCAAACAGGACGGCGCTAATCAGGTGAGTATCATCAGCGCCAGCGCCGAACGCGCGGCCGCGGCCGAGTTCGCCAAGGCGGCAGCGACCCGGCCACGCCTGGTTGGCGCCGCCCTACAGCGTATCTGTCAGGACCCCGAGGTGGCCGAAGCGATGTTCACTATCTTGCAGACGAACCAGTTGATCGAGGGCGAGGCCGCCATCACCCTGCTCCCGCACGGCCGGGAGTTCCTGGCTGACCTCCTCGCGGGAGCCCCCCGGCGGCGCCCGCCGCCGGCAGCCGCAACGGCCTGACAGACCGACAGGCCCCAAAAAGAAGCCGGCCCGCTCTGGGTAGAGCGAGCCGGCAGTTCGATCAACTCTCAGCCAACTGAGGGCGCGTTAAGCGATTACGGAAGGAAGCCGAAGCCATTCGGAGAAGCGGTCGTCATGATGGGGGTCAACACACCCACCGTACCCGTGGGGGTCGTGTGCCAGCTATTGGCCTTGTACCAGCCCGTCCCGGCAAAGCCGGCGACGTGACCGTCGCCAAAGAGGACGCTGCCGAATTCCTTGTGGTTGGTACGGAAGTCCATCGCCAGCATCGACTGGCTGGTGCAGAGCATCTCGGACAGCAGGTTCATGCGGCTGCTGTACATGTAGCTCAGGCCATAGACACTGGGGACGGCCGTGGGCGCAAGCGTGATCGGGTCGTTGCAGTTAGAGAACGAATTGGTTATGCTCCAGGACCACTCGGTGTCAATCGTGCTGGGGCAGATCAAGGTCTTGGTGGCGGTGATGTACTTGTTGTCCACCAGTCTGGCAAACCCGGTCTTCATGGACATCGGGCCCACCACATCGGTCTTCTCGCCGTCCGGGTAGCGCTCCTTGAAGTCGTCGCTGTACATCTTCATGGCCAGGCCGATCTGCTTGAGGTTGCTGGTGCAGTTGATGCGGCGTGCCTTCTCACGGGCCTGGGCCAGAGCTGGCAGCAACATGCCCGCCAGGATCGCAATGATAGCGATCACCACCAGCAGTTCGATCAGGGTGAACCCACCGTTTCTGCGCTTCATTGTCGGGGACTCCTTTGCGTTTTCCTTGCTGCTCTTAGACGCTGCTCTCAACCATCCGACTTGTGCGACCGACCCGACGGACCGCCGCCTTCTGCAGCCCCTCTGCCGGCCCTTTACCATCCCGCCTGACCACTGATTCAACCTGCCTCGAACGCAGGAACCAAGTGGCTTAAGTTTACGCCGAAGAGGGAGGTTTTCAAATAGTACTCCTCAAAAAAAACGACCTGTGCAATAAGGATGGGCCGTGGTATTCAGCCCCAAGGGGGCGTTTCGGGCGCCCAGGGCAACGCCCTGGGTACCCGTCCACAGCGAAGATTGAGCCCTGAAGGGGCGGACCATGCGACCTCGGTGCGAAGGTAGG
>CAIZKT010000794.1:0-23407 GCA_903933565.1 uncultured Victivallales bacterium
ATGAGCAGACGGTCTCCTGGTCTCGTGGGTGATGCTTCGAAACCATAAGCCGTCTGCTCACTTCGTCGCCCCCCTGGCGGAACGGTCGGGACCCGCCCGGCGACCGGCGTTCAACTTGCGCGTCTTCCTGAGGTCTGGTCACAGGCGCGGGCAGGAACTGCGGCAGCTCTTGCATGCGACTCCCTTCGGCGAGTGGATGCGGCACCTGGTCGGCTTCAAGGAGGCCAACGCCTGGCGCTACATTGCCTGGTTGGATGTTGATGTGGAAGCGTGACTGGCGCGTCACGTAGCTTCGACAGTCGCCCCCCGCTTTCTTCAGGAAATCCGCCCCGCAACTGGCAACGGTTGCCAGTCGCCGCCTCGTTGCGACCTGTTCGCGGCGGGACCTCGTCTTGTCGTCACCCGTCCCGGCCACCGAAGCCCTCCGGTGGAGGGCACGGGGGGGCCTGGGGCCGCGCGACTTTGGGACTCCTGGCTGCTTCTGGTCCAGTGCGCCCCCTGCGCGCCGTAAATATCGCGGAAAAAACGGCGGCCCCATTCACCCCTGGCGGAGCTCTTCCACGATGGCGCCGCCACGCGCCAGATCTGCGGCGCGCAGTTCGACTATCCTCCACGGTGGGCTGCCATTGCGTAGCCGGTCGCGGATGTACCGGTCACGGCGAAGCACATGTCCGGTGTGGACCGACGCACCGTCGATGTAGATCGCGAGCCGTTGCTCGGTCAGGGCGAAGTCCGCCACGGAGATGAAGCGTTCCCCGTCCACTGGCGCAACGGGGACCTGCTTCTGTGGCTGGAACCCGTGCGCTTCGAAAAGGCGGAGGAACCTCAGCTCCAGGGGCGACCCCACCTCGGCTTGATAGGCCTCTATCCACGGCTGCGGGTCGTCGAGATCCCCAACCATCGGCGGCCGAGGCGACGGCGCTTCCGCAGCCAGCGATTCGAGGAATGGCAGCGCCAGCGGCCAGGACAGCTTCTCATGGAAGCGCTGGTTGGCGTAGGTCTTCAGGCACCGGTAACACGCCGTCTCGCAGTGTTCGTGACGGAGATGCTGGATGGCCCGTCCGGCCACCAGGTGGAGTTCACCTGCAGCCCGTTCCAGGAAGCCCGTGCCGCCAACCGTCGGGTCGATGAAGGTCAGCGACAGATGGCCCAGTGCGCCGTGCGCAGTGGTCTCTGACCACGGTCCCTCCAGGCTGAACTCGATCTCGCTGCCGTCAAGCATGTAGACATGCCGAAGCCCGATGCGCAGCGCGTAGCCCAGCGACAGTGCCCACGACTGGACGTCGGCAACCTCGGCAACAGCCGGCACCGGGATATGCAACCGGAGCGTCTCTGCCCGGGAAGACCAAGCCAGTGCGATGGGCACCGGGGGCGTCCCGCGCCGGGTGCACGCGCGCCGGTGTCCGAACGGATCAGCCTCGCGCTCGTCGGTTCCGCTCGCGGGCTTTCGCCGTGTCTGCTTGCCCTTCGCAGGCGGTGCCGTTAGCATCTGGCCACAGGCGGGACACAGCAGGAAGCCCTTGCCATCACCGTGTAGGCTGAGCACATCGCGCCCCAACTCAGCCTTGGAGGGCGGCAGCCCCTCGTTGAGCCACAGCACCTCCTCTTCGCGCCTCAGAGCAAGGGGCCACTCGCCGGGGGTGTGCCAGCGTCTCACGGTCTCGCCGTCGCGCTGGGGGTAAAGCGTCACGGCGTTACGGGCGGGAATGCGGTCCTCTTCGGCAAGGACAGGCATCTCGTCTGGCTTGGCAAGGAAGCCGCCGAAGGCGTACGCGGGGCACTCCCGACTCACGGCATCGTCACCGCAGCGCGGGCAGCGCGGCCGCTGCACATGGTGACGCAGTCCGCACTTGCGGCAGACACGGTAGCACCACGATGGGCCATCGCTCTGCGGGTTCCACGGCGAGGACTGGTCTACGCCGATGACCCGCCAGCGCTTGGTCCTGGCGTAGACCTGAGCCCCAGGTTGGAACTGCGCCAGGCCATACTGCCGGTTCACCGTGACCGCCTCCTCCTCATGCGGATCTCCCAAGAGGCGGAGCGCCGCGGGTTCGGTCGGGAACTCGTACCCCGGCAGGATGCCGAACTCGGCGAAGCGCCGCATGGGGTAGCCTGCCGCCCGGTCATCGGCCTCGCCGCCTTCGCTGCCACCTTCGCGGGGCAGACCAAGGAGCCGCCGGACGAGCTCCGCAGCATGGGCTGCAGCCTGACCCCGCTGCAGCAGCCGCGCGAAGACATCGACGGTCTGTCGCAGTTCGGTCACCTGCCGGGCGGTCCGGGCCACCACGTCCCGCACCCGTGCCGGCATCTCTGCCGCCAGCCGGGTGAGGGCGTCGGCATCCAGGCGCGCCTCGGCCAATACCGCCTCGCCAAACGCCTCGACGGCCAGCTCGACCGCGGGGGCAAAGCGTGTCCCCACGGCCTCGATGAGTTCCGTCAGAGCCGGTTCGTTGATGCAGCCGTCGGGACCGACGTAGGCCATCATGCGCCCGGCCAGACCCGGCTCGGCAAGGCCGAAGGCGATTGCATGGATGTGCCGGACCAGCACGTCGCGGTTCGCCAGCGCCAACGAGGGAGCCGGGATCTCGCCGGAGATCATCTCGGCCGGGTTGTCGAAGAAGTACTGATCGTGGGGCGTGTTCCTGGCGTAGCCGATCACCAGCCCCACGCGCGAGCGCCGGCCTGCACGTCCCCCACGCTGAGCATAGTTGTCCGGCCGCGGGGGAATGTTGCGCAGGGCAACCGCCTCAAGCCCGCCTACGTCAATACCCATCTCCAGCGTGGGAGAGCACGCCAGCACGTTTGTCGGTGCGGTCGCCGCAGATGCCTTGAAGGATTCCTCTAGCTTGATCCGGTCGTCGTTGGTTACCTGGGCGGTGTGCTCCCCGGCGGACAGCGGCAGCGCCTTTGTGCCCCGCAGCCGCCGCACGATGCGATTGCGCTCCAGTTCCGCCTCCGGCCAAGCCACGGCGCTGCCATGGCAGCGCGGACAGGGCATCCCCAACGCCGCACCCGCGGCCGGCACGAGGCAGACGCCGCAGCGTCGGCGGCTCCCGGCATCGAGCAACTCCAGCCGAACCACATCCGCGTTGGCCTGCAGCATCAGCCGGTGGTCCCGGAAGCCGTACAGATCGACCGCCTTGACGAACGACCGTTGGAGCAGGAAATCGAGCGCCTTGCGCATGTGCTCGCCGGTGGGCTCGACCCCACCCAGCCGCTTCAGCAGGTGCCGGAAGGTACGCTCCAGCTTGGGGCCGGTGCCGCCGGCGCCTTCCCCGCGCCACACATTGCGGAGCTTGATCCCGGCCGGCACTTCCGTGGCGGGCAGGTTCAGCAGGGCCTCGGCGCCGCTCGGCGACACCGGGTAGCCGTGCGGCTGTTTCATACTGCGTTCCCAGTTCGCCGCCTCGATGTAGGCCGGGCAGCTCGTGTGTGCAGGGTGATAGCGCAGCATCTCGCGCGACAGTGCCCCGAGGAACACCATTTCGCCCAGCAGGCAGCGGCAGAGGTGCTCCAATTCGGGCAGACCGATACCCAGCTCGCGGGCCAAGTCCTGTCCCGAGGCCGCCACGCAGTCCCCCAGTTCGTGGTAGATGAGGCCTACAAGCCCCAGGTTTGCCACCGTGGCGCGGTAGCCGGCCGACACCGCGATGTCGTCCAGCAACGGGGCCTCTTCCCAGGCGCGGATGCGTTCCCGCGTCTCCTGCGGTATCCACTGGGTCGCCCTGGGGACGTGCGGATTGTCGTGGTTGTGCACGCCCGCCTCTGCCAGGAGTTCCACGACCCGCTGCAGTGTCAGACTGCGCTCCTGGCCGTAGATGCGAATCAGGTTGCGGCGCATGCGGTCGTAGCGCCCGGCGAACTGGATGAAGCGCGCCTGGTGGGCGGCGTCCTGCCGGCTGTCGCTGAACACCAGGACGCGGCCCTTGCCGTCGAAGTCGGATTCAGTGGCGCTGGCAGCAGTGACCTCCTCCACGATCCCCTCGGTCAGCACCTTCAGAGCGGCAGACGTGCCGAGGGACACAGGCGTGATGACGTTGCGGGTGCCGGCGCGGCCCCCGCAACAGAGACAGACGCGCCGCGATGGCGCCAGGGTTACCTGTAGCGGGTAGTCCGTCCTCGTCTGGCTGAAGGCGAGGGTACTGGGGTCCAGCGACCCCGTGAGCGCCTTGGCCGGCATCCGCGCCGCAGGTGTAGCGGCATGCCGGCCCCGCCGGCTTCGGGTCCCCTCCGCCTCGGTCTCCTCGGGCTCATCTTCTTCGTCGTCGCCCCCCAGCAACTCGCCTCCCAGCCGGCGATGATCGTAGACGACCCACTCCGCATCGCCTTCACCCGCTGGGCCGGAGGTCGCCCGCAAGGTCCCCTCCGCCGGATCACCCACCAAGCGGAGATAATCAGCTCCGCAGTTGCGGCAGAGCATCAGTGGCGCCGTCGGGTAGCCGCAGCCACAGCGCTCCTGTCCCATGGGGTACAGGCGCCCGCACTCCGGGCCGAGGCAGCGATGGAACTGCCAGCCGCCCCGCACGAAGCTGTGTGCCCGGAGGCGCAGCGCGTTCGGAATGGCGTCAGGTAGGGACGCCCCGGCCACGAGCAACGCCTCGACCTCGGAAGCCACCATACCGTCAGGCACATCGCGGCGGTCGGGCACCTCGGCGCGCACCAGGGCCACCAGTGCCGAGAACGGCAGCGGCGCGCCCACCAGCCAACGGTTCACCAGCCAGAGCAGGCGGCAGCGCCGCGCAGCCTCCGTCAGGGGGGTGTCCGTGGGAACTCCCGCCAGGCGACACAGCGCCGTGCGGACACTCTCGGGATTGCCGGGATCCACCGCGGGCACGGCGACCGCCGGGGCTGGGCCGATGGTGGCATCGGTAGGTGGCAGGATATCCTCCAGTTCCTCGCCGACGACCTGGATGTCCGGTTCCTCCGCCCCGGTGAGGCGAGCGAAGAACCCTCGGATAGCCTGGTCGCGGCACTGCCTGGCATTCTCGGCAGTCATCCCAGGCGCCCCACCGCTCTTGATCGTGGCCGACGTGCCCACGGGTACCAGCTTCGGGAAGCGCCGTTGCCGGTCCCCACCGGGCGCACCGGTCCCCCAGTCCTGTCGGGCGCGTGCCAGATGGGCCCGTAACCTCCTGACCAAAAGAGCGATGTTACTGCCGAGGCTGCCGCGATAAGTGTGCACTTCGTCCAGCACCAGGAAGCGGCAGCGGTGGTTGGCGAAGATCGCGTCGCGGTCGCGCGGCCGGACGAGCAGATACTCCAGCATCATGTAGTTGGTGAGCAGGATGTGGGGCGGCCGTCGGCGCAGCTCCTCACGTTGGGCCTGGGTAGTGCCCCGGTCGTACTTCGCCACGGACACGGAGCCCGCGAACCCCGACCCATCGAGGTAGCGCTCGATGCGCTCAAACTGGTCATTGGCCAGCGCGTTCATTGGGTAGATGAGGATCGCCGTCAGGCCTGGCTGACTGAACCGCGTTGCATCCTCAAGCGCATTCTGCAGCACCGGCAATAGGAATGCCTCCGTCTTGCCCGAGCCCGTGCCCGTGCTCACCACCACCGGCCGGGCCGTGGGAGAGAGTAGTTCGACGATGGCCTGGGCCTGGTGGGTGAAGGCGTGGTCATGCTGCCGGGCGCCCTGGCGCCGGGCCCGCTCTTCCATCACCTGGGCCAGCTTCGGGTCCAGCGGTAAGTCGCGCCAGCGGCAGCCAAGCCGGAAGGGCCGGTGCGCCTGGTAGAACGGCTCCTGAGCAAGGAATCGCGGTTCGTCGAGCGCCCGCTCCAGCGCTGCCCGCAACGCCTCATCCTTGGCCCGGAACTCGGTCAGGATGTGGTCCCGGTACTCACCTAGGATGTGCTCCAGCGCCAGGATTGGGTGCAGTGCCATGTGCTTCGCCCCTCTCTACAGCCGACCCACCAGCTCGTCAAGCACCAGCCGACCGGCCGTCTCCACGTCGTACCCTACGTCTGGCCGCAACAGCGGGCCCAGGTCATCGCGGAACAGGCGCTCGCCCAGTTTCCTCTCCAGGTTCTGGCGGAACTCGGCTGCTGATACCGTGCACCCCGATGCCTCCATGAAGCGCCGGAAGCAGGGTATGATCCGCTCCGGGCTGGCACCACCGCGGGTCAGCCCCAACCACAGGTCGAACAGATCGCGGCCCTTGCGGCGCTGGTATAACGCGCGCAGCTTGCTGCCCAGCATCTCATCCAGGGCGTAGGTGGAGACCTCGCACGTGCCCTGGAACCAACGCGACTCCACCGCGAACGGCCGACGCTCCAGCCCCAGCTCCGCGAAGTGCTCACGCGAGTTGATCTCGATCTTCAGGCGCATTGGCTCAGGCGGCGGCCCCTCGGAGGTCATCTTGAAGATCATGGTGACCACGCCAGGACCGAACTCGCGCTTCGGCTTCCCGAGCCACGGCTGCAGGCGGTCGCGCAGCGCATCGAACACCGGCCCGATGGGGCCAGAACTCACCTGTACCAGGTCGATATCCTCCGAGTAGCGCGATGCTGGCGCCAGGTGGAGCTTGTGCAGTGCCGTGCCACCGCGGAACGCCAGTGCCCCGGCCAGCAGCGGCTCCGAGTAGATCTCCACCACCGCCCGGCAGATGATCAGATCCTGCTCGACCATCGCGCGTCCGGACCATGGGGCCAGTGCCTCCCACTCCTCGATGAAATGCAGAGGTATCACGACAGGTCACCCTCCACCGTCGTGTTCACCCATAGGTTCCAGCGCCGATCTCGCGGGCAGTCGCGCGTCAGGACGCCAGGCTGTAGACGCGCCGGCAACGGTGCCTGCCGGGCACACCACCCGGCCAGGAGTCCGGCCTTGTTCGCGAAGCGCGTTTGTTCGAGCAGCCACCCGAGCCGCTGGGCGTAGGCGAGGTTACCGTCCGCCTCGGCAGCCTGGACCAGCATCCGTGGACGGATCACTTCGCCCATCTCCTGGAGCACAGTTAAAATGTGGTTGAGTTCACCCACCCGGGGCGCATAACGGAGGAGATCAATGGCCGTGGCTTCCGGCGTCGACAGGGGTAGGTAGCCTGAGGGCACCTTCAGCGCCTGCGTGGACGTCCCGGCTACGCTCTTCTTGTAGAGGAACTGTATCCGTTGGCCGGCAACTCGGACGGCCCGCAACTGACGCTCGGCGACGACCTGGAACACCATCGCCCGCTGGTGGGTGGCCCCGTGGTACGTTGCGGCCGTCAGCCCGCCGATGTAGTAGCGCACGCCCAGGTGCTTCATCAGGTCGTCGATAAACCATTCCGGCGGCGTGATGCCGGCGTGGAAATGGTCGAGCGGCACGATGGCGTGGAAGTCACCGCGAATCCGCACCAGTCGGCGCGAGCGCGCCAGGCGTTGTGCCGCCTTGCGGAAGGCGTTGGCGCTGATGCCGAGCGCCTGCATCGCGTCCGGCCGGATCAGGGTGTACCGTCCCCGCTTCTGGAGGCTGTCTACCAGTTCCGCGAGCGTCTTCTCTGGTCCGGGCGATGGCATGGGCAGAGCGACCTATGCTGCAATTTGCATAAAAAGCCCCAATGAGACCTGTTATGCATAGTATGACTTAACCTACTCGCGGTGCAAGACGACCGCCGTTCCCCACAGTGTCCCGGCACGCGATGGCCACGACCTCTGTGGCGCACCCACCTCGCCGCATGACCGGTGGACGGAAGGCATGGAATGGTGCATGGTCGCTCAAGACGTTAGACGACGCACCCGTGCGGGTCTCGGCCCGTGTCCCGTGCCAGTGCGTCCGCGCGGCCGCCGTGCACGGCTCCCCTGCCTACCCTCGCAGTCTCGCCGGTCGGAGCTTCCAGAAACGGCCTGGAAGAAGGCCGCAAGCCTTACCGTCACAGCGAAGATCGTGCCGCTGAGGGTGTCCCCGGCGACGTCCTGTACCTGCTGCGCATGGCGCAGCGACCATCGGTAGATGCTGTCGTGGTCATTTGCCTCCACCGCACAACACAGGTCCCCAAAGGTGGCCGCCGAATCGGGAAGGATCCGCGCGCCCACCCGGGCGCAGACCCCAATGCACCTGCGGACTTTCGCTGGGGCGGGTTGTTCCAGGACGAAGTACCAGTCGAAGCGGTATACCACGTCGAGAAAGGGCTGGATGATCTTCTCATCCCCTGAGTCCGCCATGCCGCACAACGTGTCAACCGACCCATTCCCACAGAGAGCTCTGGCGACTGCCTGCCACCTCTCGCCCGACCCTAGAGACATGTCCAGTAACTTGCGGCTCGCACCGGCATCCAGTCCGGGGTTCACCAGCGTCGGTCGCTGACGCAGCAGATCAGCCACGATGGCATACCGGCAGATCGCCCGCACTACCGTGGTAGTTCCCCGCCGGGCGCGGAAATCGCTGTACGCCAGCTCCAGATCATTCCTGTCTCCAGGTACCGCGGCGCCAGCGCTCCCGTGCGCGTGGACGGAACGTACCGCGTAAAGACCGTCGACCCATTTGCGGAAGGCTGGCGATTCGTCCCCAAGCATGACCGAGAGTCGGTCATAGAGCCTGTTGTGAAGCTTTCCTGCAAATGGGTCGATGTTAAGGGAAGCCTCGAGACAGGAGCAGTAGGAGGTGCAGTCGCTCTCCCATGGGTGAGTGAAGCTGTCCGCGAACTGGGCACTGAAGAAGTGATGGACCGCCGTGACGATTCTGTGGCCCGGCTCCTCAAGGAACACCCTGAGCAAAGCCGCGCAGGCGGGATCTTTCTGGTCGGTACGGGCTGGGCTGCTACGGCTACCCCGCACCGCGAGTGGGGGATGAAGGCGCAAGCTGCTGTTGTCCTCTATGTGGTAGCCCTTCTTGGTCCATAGGCGTACTGCCGAATCCGCCCCGTGCGCCTCGAATACAAGGAACTTGAACGCTTCTGCCGGGCGGCCCGGATTGGGGGGGAGAGACAGGCTGGACATCGGACGTTCGCAGGCAAAGTACAACACCGCGGCAAGCCGGGGCGCATTGACCTTCAGCCACTCCTCATCCTCGGACACGACGATGGATCCCCGCGCTTCCGGGCCAATGCGTTGCCGGGGACGGTCGGGGAACCTGCGGAATATGCTCAGCCATGCCGGTCGCGGGATGCCCACATGCCTGCGCCATTCAGACCCACTATCGGGGGTCCATACTCCCCGCCCCACCGTCATGCCCGCCTGACGCATGTCCATCTGGAGATAGGGGAACCAGCAGACCATCATGGCAGTGCATCTCCTTCCCGAACCCCATTCCGGCTCTACGCCCGAGCATTGAACACCAGGCGCGGCTTGGTGCGCCCCGACCGTTCTGTCATGCCACCGCGATAGTCGGCATGGTGAACGTGAAAGTGAACTCATCGACGCTCGGTGCGCCGGTGGCACGGCGCTCAACGGTGATGTCGCCCTCGTGCTGGCGGGCCACCAGTTTCGCTATGTAGAGCCCGAAGCCCTGTCCCGTCCCATCGTTCTTACCACGGACTCCCTTGCCGAAGAGGTGCGGGAGTTCACCCACGTTCTCGGCGCGGTTCGTCACACGGACCTCGCAGAGGGCACTCAGGTCGCGGACCTCCACTGAGACGGAGCCTCCCGGCAAGGAGTACTTCACTGCATTCTCGATCAGGACGGTCGCGATGATCGGAAACGTCTTGTCGCAGACCAGCGCCCAGGGTGAATCTCCGTGCATATTCAGGCGGACGTTCTTCTTCTCTGCCAGGACCTCATGGATGTGGACCGCTTTGTGGAACAGCTTGTACACCTCGCTACGTGTGCGCCGGTCCATACTGGCGATGCTCTCATTCGCAAGCAGCTCAAGGATCTCAAACTGACCAGCCATCAAGCCAGCCGATCTCTCGATGCGCCTTAGGGAATCGCGGATGTTACCCTCGATCCCTTCGGCGTCGGACACCAGCCTTTCCGCCTCCTGGCGGATGGTCCTGTTACACTTCCGGATCTCGTGGAGCGCCGAGAGGTATTTCGCGACCTCCTCGTGGACCGCGTGGTCGCAGAGCGTGCCAAGCTGGGAGATCCTCGCGATTGCGCGCTCGATGTCTGCGCGAGGGAGCTTTGTCTCAGGGTGCTGCTTGGCCCGGTGGCGCGCGGCTTCGGTGCTGCTCCTCGGCCAGGGCACGACACACGTAAGGGCGAACGGGTGCCCTTGCACGGAGAACCGGAAGGCGGTGAACCCGCATGGACACTCCTTGGCTACCCCGTCCGGCAACCCGCACAACGATATGTAGAACTCGCGGCAGGCCTCGCACTTCGCGTATCGCGCGCGGCAGTAGGCGGGGGCGGGCACAAATAGGCCGTCCGATGGTGGCGCCGCGTTCTGCAGATCCACATGAGGTAGCGGGGAAACGATGGACACAATGTCTTTCATGTCACGGCCCCATGAACTTTGTAACCGTCAGACGGATCAGCAACTCTACCAGTTTGCCCACCAGGGTGTCCCGAACCGAGCACCCGACGACTTTCGCCATACCGCCCAAGATGCTTCCCGGATCCCTCTTGCGGATAGACCTTACGAGGAGGGCTGTAAGGTGCCCCTTCTGCGCCTCGGGAATGCGGCCTGCGACTAACGCGGCCCGCCACAACCGCTCCAGATCAAGGGCCTCCCGCAGAGACTGCTCGACCTTTTCCAGGGATTCCTGTACCCCCGCATCCTTGCTCAGGGTTCCATCGGTTAGCCGGTAGAAGTCAGACTGCTCTGCGCTCAGGCTCTTCGACGTGTAGGCAAGCACGTATACGGCCGGGTTCACCTCCTTCATCCGCTTAAGGAGGTCGAGGCCCTGGTTCTTCCCGAATCGCTTGCCGACGCCCGCGTAGTCCAGTATGACCAGATGGTATATGCCCTTCTCGATCTTTGCGGTGTCATCGCCGGCAGCGTCGTGATCAACGGCGTAGCCCTCGCGGGCCAGATCGTCCACCAGATCCGGCCTCTCGTCGTCGATAACGAGAATCCGAGATAGGCGAACGAGATCGTCTCGGGTGAGATCCGGCTTGTAGTCGGCGAGCACGCCATCCCTCGCGAAGCGCTTCCTGAGTGCGTCGATCATCACTGCACCTCTTGCCGGCTTCCGCCAACCGGGCTTGGCGGCCAAGTGGCCACTCCCAGGTCTTCGGGGCCCGCCGGGGTCCACGGTATCCGCGCAGGTCTTGGCCCTGCTCCGGGGTTACATCGCATGCGGCCCCTACTGCCCTCACCCGCGTCCATGTATCATGGGGACCGCGTCAGGCTTCCTCCGAAGGCGTCCCGCACCTCGTCAGAGTCCCAGCCCTCGACCGCCTTGCCCATCGCCTGCTCGATCAGCAGCAACAGCCGTCCGGCGCGGTCGCGGACGAACTCCTCGAACCTGTCCTGCCGCAGCAGCGCCGGATCGAGCCGGTGCGTGGCCGCAATGGCGTCGAGGTCTGCCGGCCCGATGCGGGTCTTTGACTCGATGGACCGGAGGTACACGCTCGGGGCCGACCCACCAATGGCACGGTTGGCTGACGCCGAGAGGGGGGCCTTGTTGGCGGAGCTGTTCCACAACCGCTGCGGAAAGCGGTCCTGGCAGTATTTCTGCGGGAAGAGATGGTGGATATCGATGCTCAGACTCGCGTAGGTGCTGACCAGAATCTGCTGGCCGCTGTATAGATCCTTGCAGCCCGCCTTGATCTGCAGCCCGACAAGGCCCTTGTAGGCTGCGCTTAGCCGACTCTGCATGCTGAGAAGACGGATGGGGCTGAAGCTGGCGTCTCTCACGGATCGCGGCGGATCCGCTTCGGGAGTCTCGACCCAGGCGACAACGTCCTGCGCGTCCATCGCGAAGCGGCTCTCGTTGGCGCCGCCGTACAGCTCGCCGAAGACACCGCACCAGAACCAGCGCCGCATCTTGGCGCGGGCGTCATGGTGGTCCGCTTTGGCGCCAAGGACAGCACAGATCACCGACAGTGGGATCAACTGCGTCGCGTAAGGGAGGTTCCTCGACTCAAAGATGGACTCGCCGAGGAGGAACTCGTTGGCCTTCCGCAGCCCTGCCATGACCACTGGGGCGTGCTGCTGGTACTCGGCAAGAGTCAGCCGCAGGATGTCCTTCCGTTTACAGCTCACGGGGTCGCCATGCTGGGCCTGGTGACGCCGGTAGGTCGCCAGGAGGGTCACAGCGGCAAGGAAGGCGGGCGCATCCATGTCCTCCACCAAGTCCAGTTCTCCCAGTTCCGCCTGTTTGTTTTCCCAGTCCTGCCGCAGGCGGAAGCCATCGCCGGCGAACACGGCGGTCATCAGCTCGAACACTGTCAAGCTGACCCCGCCCGTGTTGACGCGCTCGAAGACCTGGCACACCGCCTCCTTTGGCGCATGCTTCAGGATCCTGATGACAGGGATCCGGTACTTCTCGAAACGCTCAACGACCTCCTCCTCGAAGTCGTCGAACAGATCCACCATGGCCTGGTTGTCGCGGCTGCGATGGTGTTCCTGGAACTCGCGTCGCCAGGCACGGTAGCGAGAACTGTCGAAGAGCGCCCCCAGTGGGAACATGGCGTTCCCGTACTCTTTCTCACAGGTGGACAGGTCAAGGTCCACCTTGCGGCCGAAATCGGAGGTCACTCGCCTGTCCCCGGGAATGGAGACCACCACGTCCATGCGCTCCTCATTGGGGTCGAGGCACTTCCTCATATCTAGGTAGTACCACCGGAGCACCTCCTGCTTCCGGGCTGTGGTAGTCTTCACCGGCTGCTTGCCCTTCATGGCCAGGTAGAGCGAGGTCATCCGCTGCTGCCCGTCGAGGATCAGCGATTCCGGCGCCACGGTCTTCCTGCTCTCATCCACCCCTTCGACGAGACGCGACACAAATCTCGCCCCCTCACCGCCTGTTTGGAGAAACATGACAGCGCCAACGGGGTATGACAGGGATACGCTGGCGATCAGCGCGCGGATGTGGTCGTCATCCCATACCCACCCACGTTGGAAGTCAGGAAGCTGCACCCTAGCTTCGTCGATCGTCTGGAGAAGGGCCGAGAGCAACGGTGGCTCGCTCGACTCAAACAACTGCTCATGGTCTGCCATACTCACTCCCTTGTGCCCCGGCCTCCGCCGTCCAAACTTAGCCGCATACTGTGTCTGCGCAACCCCTCCCGCACCTTGGCCGCCGCGGCGCGGAATGTGTCCCTGCTCTGGCGCCCAGCGCATGCCGCCCCGGCAGGTGCCCTCGAATCCGGAACATGGCGTAAGGGCCGGCCGCAGGATGGCCTTTACCTCTGCGCAGGGCAGGAGGCAGCCGACGACCGCGGACTCCCCGGCGCCCGCGGCGTCAGGCCTGATCGTTGTTCTCGTCTTCGCCATGGGGGTGCCTGAGGAGGGCGCAGCGTCAAGACTGCCGGTGTGATGGATGTCCTGATCGGCTCCTTGACGTGTGTTCCCCGCTTACGTCCACCCCTTCGCTGCCTCTTCAGCGTCCCCAAGCACTTCCTTCCGGCGCCAATAACCACACGGCTCAATCATTGCTCGGGCCTTCGCAAGCGCGCCCTTGTCGCGGAAGAGCCATGCACGGTGGAGGTGGATATCGGCCATGTGCTTCGCCCCTCTCTGCAGTGTTCCCTCTCGCACCGCTACGGCGTGTCGACCTGGTCGGACGGGCTTGCGTCCGCGTCCTCGGGCAGGCTACGATAGTCCACATCAAGGCGCTTGTAGACCCGGAGTAGTCCGATGGTGAAGTCATCCTCCGGCATGGTCTCAATGCCTTCCACCAGCGCGACCCCGTCACACCCGGACAGGACATCTGACAGCTCCTGCTCGAACCGCGCGAGCAGTCTCTGGGCATCTGAATTGTTCCACACGGGCATTGCTGCCGTGATGCGTACCTTCAGATCATAGGCCATGCCTACCGCCAGTTCCTCCTCGCTCGTGGCAACGAAGATGGCTGTCACCAGCTTCGCCCCATCGCTCTTGAACAGACGATCCAGCGCCTTCCGCTGGCTGTCCAGCCGCCGGTTCAGCGCGTCCGGGAATGCGGCCCGCGTGTAGCGCCTGGCCACCCAACGTCTCAGGGTGCAGCGCTCATCGTCTGCCAGGACGACATCGACGGCTGGCCTGATGGCCTGGAGAGCCCTTTTCGGTACCCTGAAACGGTCGTGGATGGAGAATCTGAGCGTCGTTCGAGGGGCCCCCGCCACCAACAGATCCAGGGACCTCGGGTTCCGGCCGTTCTGGCGGCTCGGGTCAGGCTTCCCCACGAGGGTTGCGCCGATCAACTCCACGAATGGCTCTTTGCCGATGTCCGCGACCAAGTCGCAGTCCTGTGAGAGCACGACCAAGCGTGTCTGCTCTGCGCTTGGCTGTTGGTCGATGGCGGCGCCCAGGAGCCCATTCGTGGCCTGGACTGAGATGATATCGCCCTGTCGCCAGTCGGCCTCTCGGATCCAGGAGCTAGGATCGGGCGCGGCGCCGCTCATCTCAGCCCTCCACCCCCAGGGCCGTAAGGTTATCGCGCAGGGTGTCTCCCTGAACGGCTGCAGTCGGCGTGTGCGCCGGCTTGGCCCGCGCGATCCGGGCGTCGCGAGCCGTGGTCAGTCGTCGCGCCTCGATGAAGAGATGCCGCAGGCGCGGTTCATCCCATGCCTCGCCCAAGAGCAGATCCAGAATGCTGGCGGACTCCTTATGCAGCGCCTGGTTGACATACTCATGGAACAGCGGGCGACTGGTATCTCGGCAGGCCTCGGCTGCCAGCCGGCCCAACACCCGCAGACGTGCCGCGTTCTCGCCTTGCGGCTCGCTTTCGCCATTGATCCAGGCGTAGAGCGCCGGGCGGGACACGCCGAGGATGCGCGCCACATCGCTCTTGCTCAGCCCGATGGAGGTGCAGACCGCCATAGCCTGCTCAGAGAATGGTACGACCTCACCTACCCAAGGCACAGAAGCCACATGGCAAGCGGGGCTTGCGCCAACCACGGCAGACGAAGGAGCCGTACGCAACGCACAGGGCGACAAGGAGGCGGAGCTCGCAACGGCCAGTCCGGCCAGTCCGCCGGACAGCCAGCGCATAAGCGGTCCACGTACCCGCTCGTCGCCCCACCCCACGTCAGGGAATTCTGAGACCGCCGTTGCCCCCGTGTTCTGGACGAGCGACGGCGCAGGCGAGTAACCGGTACCGCTGGGCTGAATGCTCAGGCCCATATCTTCTTCGCCTCCGCCGTTACTACATGACTATGGAAGACGTTGACAATGTGGTCATGCAGTAGGTATGCACGCTCGACCACCCAGTCGGCCTCGATGGGCGGGCCCTGCTGGCCTTCCCAGAAGTGATCGATGTCGATGAGCGTGACGAGGTCACCGGGAGCCGCGCGCTTCGGCCTCTTCGGTGCATCAACGATAAGGTCAGGAGGCAGATCAAGCCCCTGGTCATTCTGGTGCAATCGCACGACCAGAGTGCCACTCTGGTCACCCACCAAGCGGGTCCGCCCGGCCGCCTCGAAACCGCAACGGCGGGCCCCTTCCGGGAACGCGCCATCATCGAGTCCGCGTAAGCCTGGTTGCACGTATGTGCGGAAGTCCTCACCATTCCCTTGCCGCGGCCTGACGAGATCCACGTAGCGCAGACCCAGGCGCTGGAGGACTCCGTACCTGTCGTGCTCTGTAGCGTACAGCGCCGCGCCCAAAGCTGCCCCCAGTTGCTCTGCATACGCCTCGAATCTCTCGTATGTCGTTGCCTGCAACACTACCTGCTCGGAATCAATGATAACTGACCTGTCCCCCGCCCTCGTGAGGAACACCCACCGCTCTTTCTCGATAACCTGCATGCCCGCAGGGCCCAAGATTAGCTGCTTCGCCTTGCCCTGCTGCTGGATGGGGTAGCCAAGCTTCCGGAAAGCGTCCTGCACGGCCGGTATGTACGCAGCCACGTTCCCGATAGCGCTGAACTTCGCCTGGCACAGAACCATGACCAATGGTTGCTTGGACAACGGGATGTATTCGCACTGCCGGACGGGAGCCATGTATTCACCTGCTCTTTACACTCTGGTTTACACCATATACGACCCGTCCCCGGAATGCCAGTTCCAAGAGCGTCAACCCGAAGTTATTTCTGTCCGCCCGGTATTGGCGGCCAACCACGCCCAAGCTGCCCCGGCATGGAGACCCATCTCAGCGGCCGTAGCCGTCATCTCTTGGCAGCGGTGTTCCGCCAACCGCACTCTTGGACCCTTGCCGCCGCCGCGGCCCAGGACTGTCGCGCTTCTTGCCGGTTGCAGCCCGGCGGGGCCAGGGCCCCGGCGTCGATGCAGGCGATGCCCAAGGCACGTAGGCGCGCTTGGGCCTTGGCCCCAAAGGCGACCACCGCAGCGCCGCGGAACAGCCGGAGCTGCGGGGCCAGGTAGCGCTCGGCGCAACGCTGGGCGACGCCTGCGGGGACATGGCCGCACTCCTTCGCGGCAGAGCACAGGCAGGACTCCGTGATCCAGGCGTGGCGGAGTTGCTCGGAGAAGGCCATGCCGGGGAAGCAGAGGTCGAGGAAGGCCCGCGCATTGGCGTGGTATCGGTCGCGGCCATGGGCAAAGCAGCGGAAGGCGTGCGCCGTGCAACGGGCCAGGTAGTCGTCGGGGGTGGCCGCGGCGGGATAATGCTCGTCTGGGTGCGGATCGCCAGGCTCGGCGACCACCATGATCACCCGTACGTCCTCGGCGCCCGCCAGAGCGCCACAACAGCCGCGCGGGATGTGTCCCTGCTCCGGGGCCCAGCGCATGGAGTCCCGGCAGGTGCCCTCGAACTCGGAACACGGGGCCAGAGCGGGCCGCATGATGGCCCTCACCGCCTCGCAGGGCAGGCCTAGCGACCCCGCAGTCCGTGCGTCCAGGCGTCTGACCATCTGTCCCCTCGCCATCAACACCCCCGCCTCCGCTGGGTAGGCACATGCCGCTGACGTGCCTGGAGCGCGAGAGCGCTCCGCCGCCACGCTACCAGGTCCAGTCGGACACGGCGGATCGTGGCGTGACCATGTTCAGCCTGTTCTGGAAATGTGACGGGTAATCGGCCAGAACGGCTTCGATGTCGCGTCGCCTCGCCCTTAGGGCATCGAGAATGAACCGCTTGCTGGGCTCGGTCTGTGCCAGCACCTGCGCCAAGTCCTGCGAGAGCGGCCGGTCAGCAAACCCCAGTTCGTACAGGATGACCTCGCGCTCGCCGGGCAACCCGTACTTCAGGCGTTTCTGGAAGGTTGCCAGCATGCGGAGTAGCCACTCGCTCTCCGGCGACTGAAGCTCAACCATCTCACTCACGGCTCCTGCGATTATGCTTCCCTCGTACCCCAACGCATTCTCGCACAGGTCAACGGTGTGGGTGATAGTGCACTTCCTCGGCCGGTCGCCCCGGCCGATCCGGGCGTCGGAGATGCGGTCGAAGAGGGCATCGAAGGGCTCCCCGGCCAACCAGCCATCCGCCACCAACCGAAGCGATTCCGGCGACGTGCAGTTGCGGAACGTCCGGTTCACGATCTGCTCTGAGAGTAAGGGCCACATGATGCCGAGTAGCGAGTCCACGTCTGGGCACCCTAGCAGTTGGTCGATGTCCTGGCCGACCCACGCCTCGGTCGCCATGCAGTCAGTCAGCCCCAGCAGGGTCCGCCCGAACGCATTCCGCCGCTGCGCATCGGGAACTCGCGCGGCAAGATCGCCGGCCAGAAGCCGGAACAGCCCGCGCAGGTTGCTCTTGCCAGCCTCGTCTGCCATCGCGAAGGCCAGAGTAGCCTCGGCCAACTCGTCGGTCCCGATCTCACCGTCCGGCATGAACCACTCGTCAGAGTGGGCCAACAGGTAGCTCTGGATCGCCCTGATCGCAGTCGCCTTGGCTGCTAGCTGGCTCAGGACACCATCCTCGCTGTACCCGGTGTGCTCCCGGGCGATGGTGGCAGCGATCTCCGCGAATCGTCCTGGGGCTGTCAGGTACTCATTCGCCAAGTCAAGCGGCTGAGTGGGCAGGGGGTTCTTCTGTTGGTCGTCGTGAATGGGCTCCAGCACCTCAGCGATGGCGCTCGTACAGGGCTCTGCCTTCTCCGGGTTCAGAAGATCCCGCGCCTGACTCCACTGCCAGTTTCTACCGTGAACCTTCCGGTTATCGAAAGCCTTGGGGTCGGCGAAGATGACGGTCCCCTCGGTGTGCTTGCCTGCACGCCCGACTCGGCCCATGAGGTTCTGGAAGTCACGGACTTTCATGCAATCCACTCCCTGGTAGACACTTGTTACTATCAGGTAGCGGATAGGCAGGTTCACTCCCTGGGCCAGGGTCGACGTACATACGACGAACCGGGCCTGTCCCTTCTGCATGGCGTGTTCGACGGCTAGCCGGATGCCGTGGGGCATGCCGGCGTGGTGGGCGAAGATGCCGAGGGTGGCGCTCCTCGTCGCGTCCGCGTCTGCGCCAAGATTGCGTTCGTGCTGGACCACTAGCCGGTGGATCTCGTCGGCATCCGAGCTGCGCGCGGGCGCCGGGATCCGCAGGCCTCGGCCGAAGCATTCGACAGCCCGTGCACATATGCCTGATGCGGTGTCTTTTCGCCCGCAGAACACGGCCACACTACCGTTAGAAACCAGCCTAAGTCCCAGGTACAGCGCAATGTCGTTGGGCTTGCCCTTCTCCGGGAAGGACCGCTGCACCCGTTCGCCCCCTTGGCGGAGCAGTGCGGTCTGCTCGATCACGCGCGGCACGAAGAACTCCTCTTGCCGCGGGTCCTCGGGGGCCACAAACTGCAACTGGCCAAGCGTCTTGGTCCAACTGGTGAACGCTACGCTACGGTATGTGGGGCTCAGGCCCTGACCGGATACACATTTGCCACCGTCCCCCAGCAGCCATTCCCGTACCTGATCCGCATTTGCTATGACCGCCGAGATCAGCAGTACCTGTGCCCCCGGCGGGAGTTCCCGTCTGATCGCCGCCAGGAGCAGCTCGTAGTTCACTCCGCGCGTGCTGTCGTCGAACAGGTGCCCCTCGTCGTAGATCACCAGGCCGATCTGGGCCGCCAGTTCCGGGTGGTGCCGAAGTACATAGTGGAGTTTCTCAGGCGTGACGACCAAGACCTGTCGCCGCCCCAGGAAGGCCAGGACATTGAAGTCGCCTTGGAGGACATCGGACAGCTCGTCCACCCGGATGCTCTCGCCAGTGAATGCGGCATGGAGGTCCCCCGATATCTCATGACACAGTGCCCGGAAAGGGGCCACGATCACGGCAAGAGACGTTCGCCCGGAGATGAAAGCGCTCCGCACCACGAGCTCAGTTGCCTTCGTCTTTCCGGCGCTGGTCGGCATCTGCACCACCGCTGACGCGCCGCGCAGGACTCCGTTCTCGCCGAGAAGCCTCTGTGCTGGCCACAGCTCCCGGATGAAGGTTGGCTTCGATGCAGCGCTCTCCCACTGGTCAATCGCCAGGTCGGTGAACGTCGGCAGGCAGGTCCACGTCGAGTACTCGATCCGTTTCCTCAGCACGGCAGCGACTGCGTCCGCGAGAAGGAGTTCGCGAGGCGTTCCTGACCGGTAGGCGGTCTGCCTCAAGCGCTCCGCGACCTCGATCGTGGCATTCCTGTCGGCACCAGTCTGCCGGAAGGTCGCGTAAGCCTCGAACAGCGATCCAAGGGGATGCCCCCTCGGGAGAGTGCCGAGCCAGCCAGCCAAGGTTGGCTCGTCACGCAGAAGGGCGAGCAGAACCCCTGCCATATCGCCTGCTTCCAGCGCTAGCGCATCCGAGTCGAGTTCGCTCGCAAGGACCGCTGAGCTACCGGGCATATCGCACAGGTAGTAGCAGGTTGCTGCACAGAGAGCGCTATAGACGTCCAGGCCCGATGCAAGCCGGCTCCCAGGCAGTGCGTCGAAGAACCGCGAGGCGAAGCGCAGTGCGTCCTCCTTCTCGCTGACCAGAGCGCGATCACACGGCTCTCCATTGGTGTACGCCGCGAAATCCCCTAGGGCCCCGACCGCAAGGTCGAGCAGGGCCACAGGAGAGGGGTCTTCTGGAATCCTGATGCTGTGGTACTCTGTGGGGACGCCGTACTCCCACATCTTGGCCTTGGCCTGGGTGATTCCCAGCAGGTAACGGGCGCGCCGCTCAGGCTTCACGGGCGGCCCTCCCGTAAAGATCATGCACCAGGCGCATGAGGTCGTCGCCCTTGATCACGACAAGGGCCAGATTGGCCGCGTTTGGGTGCTTCGACGCGTCGGTGCCGGCCAGTGTCGCGGGGTCGTAGGCTGTGGTTGTGAGAACCGCAGCGGCCCCGGAGACCTCGTGGTATGGCCGGTCGGCTTTGTCCTGGAATCGCTCGACACGGGCAGCCTCATCATGCCGCCCATCGCGTAGACATCGACGTTTGAGCGCATTCAGTATCTCTGCCTTGCGGACGCGGAAGTCCTTCGCAGAGTCATCCGCCGCCTCCTGAAGCCGGTTCCGCGGCATGGGACCGCTGAGGCGGGCTTTGACCTCGAACAGCGTCAGCGTGTCTCCCGGCGATTCGCCAGCCCCGACAAACTGGAATCCAATGATATCTGCTCCTCTGGTCGACTCGTTTCTGGAGGCCTTTGAGTCGTAGCGGAAGCGAGGTGTCCAGTGCCTAAGCACGTACTCCAGGTAGTCGGTCAGTAGGATCTCGGCGAAATCTCCCGCTCGGACGCTTGGGCCCGGTTTTCCCGTGCTGTCTGGGAACACCAGGTTCTTCAGATAGTCTTCCTTACTTAGCCCAGTGCCACTCCGCAGAGCATCGATCTCGTCGTCACCGCAGTAGTGGTGGCGGAAGTGCTTGGCCCAGGCCGAGAGTACTGCGTCAACAGGTTGGTGCTGGAACTCGTAGACTTCGACTGCCTTCCCGTCCTTTGTAGTGAGGGGCCTACCGGTGTTCACAAGCCACGAATCGACATGGGCCGACGTCCACGGGCCGGATGTGCTCATGCGTCGGCCCTACCGTTCTGGGCCGCATGCTTGAAAAGCGGGCCGTAGTCGGACGGGGACTCAGGAACGCCAACGGCGGGCGGGGGGCTCGCAGCCTTCTTCCGGCCCTTCTTCCGCGCTCCGGGCTCCGGGCCTTGCGCTTCCTCGACACTCGACCCTTCAGCCCCTCGACCGCCGGCCGTCGGCCCCCGATCACTGATCGCTGGTAACTCGATCACTGGTTTCGGCAGGGATTCGTTGAGGGGGATGTCCCAATAGGGGTCGTGCTTCCGGGTGAAGGCGTCGAGGCCGATGGCCTTGAGTTCGTCGAAGGCGGCGAGGCAAAGATCGGGGGCCTTCCGGTAGCTCTTGTGGGAGAAGGTGGAGAGGACGTGGGCGTACTGCTCACGGGTCAGGCCGTAGGCGTCGGCGACCACGGCGTCGATGGCGGCCCGCACGGCCCAGCGCGCGTCGTCGCCCTCCAGCACCGGCCAGGTGAACGGCGCCCGCCCCGGCTCACGCCACGCATCCCCGACCTGCTCGCGCCAGAGAGGCGCGTAACCGGCGTGGTTGCAGGTGAGGCGAGTCGATCCGTGTATGACGAAACCGGCCATAGGGGCGCTGGCAATCGGCAGCGGAACGCGGGACAGCATGAACAAGGTTACATGCGTCTGGGCCCAGAAGCGAAGCAGGAAATCCTGAATGAACGAGTTCCCCACACCCGCCAGCAGCAGAGACGCGCTCACCGAGTGCCTGTCGGGTGTTATGTCCGACGCGGCGTTCCTGCACGTTACGTGTGGAGGCGCAAGGACGCAGAAGATGCCAGTCCTCTCGTTCGTCGAGCAGGACACCTCACGATAGACAAGCCGGAAGTAACGACATATGGATAGCCAGCGTGGCCGAGACTGGAGGTTTGCGAGGCTGACCAGATAGCGTGGCCGGATCTCCCAACGGTCCTCGAACTGCCAGAAGGTCTTCCCCTCGTGCATGGCCACAAGCCCCCGCTCAAGCAATCCACTCGCCACGATGGGATCGCGTGGGTCCTCCCCACGCTGTAGCTCGCCATCGGTCAGCGTGAAGAAGTCACCGCCTGCCATCGGGAGCTCGGATGTGTTGGGCGTGATGCCGTGGCGTGCAAGATAGCCGCCGATTGTCTCTGGGGCCCGGTAGCAGGTCTGGGACACCCGCACGTCAGTGCCTGAGCGGGCCTCGAGGAGTGACAGGTATTCACCACCTGTGCTTCGGACGAATCCGAGAGAGTAAGTCGTGCGCGCATCGCTGATGCCGCCAAACAGCCACTCGTCGTCGTGCAGGTAGAAGGCGCAGGGGAACTCCGTGGTGGGCCCCGGCGCACCGGCCACCACGAGGGCGAACTTGAAGCTGCGGTGGATGTCGAAGAGCTTCCGCTTGTTCTCGAACGAGTAGCAGCAGCGTAGTGCCATCTGCTCCAGGTACAGTCGCCGAACCCCGGTAGCGCCCTCGTTGGCGTGGAAGGCAGAGGGCACCAGTACCCCGGTCAGGCCGCCGAGGCCGAGCACCTGCGAGTTGCGCTCCATGAAGACGCGGAAGGAGTCGAGCTGGCGACCGCACAGATCCCCCTCCAGAAAGACCTTCTGGAAGTGGTAAAGCTGGTCGATGCTGCGCTTGATCTCCTCGAACTCCTCTTTGTAGCGGTCGAAAAGCGGGCCGCAGGCCGGGTCAGCGATCAACCGCTTCTCGATAGCCTCGCGTTCGCGCTTGGTCGGGGCGTCCAGGATAGTGAAGTCGAAGTTGGCGAAGAACTCCTTGGACTTGAACTGGATGGCGTCCCACGGCGGGTTGCCGACAACGGTGTCGAAGCCTGACCGTGCGCTCGGGTCACCGGAGCGCCAGAAGACTTCAGGGAAGGCGAGGTCGAACGGGACAGCGCTGCGGCCCTTGTCGACCATCGCTTGCAGGCGCGGGTTGGCGGCGATCAGTGCGGCCCCGTCCGCACCCTCGACTATCGCCTTCACCAACTGGGCGTAGGCCTCGTCGTCGCAGGCGGGCAGGCCGAGCATGACGCCGCCGGACCAGGCCGCCGCCAGCAGCCGCAGCGGGGCCAGACGTTCATCCAGACGGGCCTTGGCCTGCTGCTTGGCCTGGAGCTCGCCGAGGTTGACGCCGACGGAGGCCTCGAGTTCGCGGACTTCGCAGAGGGCGCCCCGCAGTGCCTCGGTGAGCTTCTCCTTGAGACCCGTCATGTAGAGCTCGTTGGCCGGCAGTGGGGTCTGCGTACCCGGCCTATTCAGCAGGTGTTCGAAAAAGGGGCCGGTCAGGGAGTTGCCGGCGACCAGGCGGTGGTCGAGGAAGGTCAGGGGCATGCCCTCGGCATGGGTCTCGATCCAGAGCGAGAGCTTGGCCAGCTCGACCGCGAGCGGGTTGAGGTCGACGCCATAGAGGCAATGCACGGCCACTAGCCTGGATTCCCACGGCCTGCCGCCAAACTAACACCACGGGGGTCACCCGAGGCAGAGCCGCAACCTGCGGCCGGCGAGCCAGGGCAGTGGCGTTGCGGTCTCGGCGAGTCCGGCGGCGACCAGC
>CAIZKT010000795.1:0-7653 GCA_903933565.1 uncultured Victivallales bacterium
AAAAGCGTTTTCCGATACACGAATAACCTGCTAACGGTTCCATACCCGCCACGCCTCCTGCTGCTCCCGCTTGGGCGCCTGCAGCGCGTAGGTCGGATTGCCCTCGGCGATGGTCGGCGCATCCGCGAAAGGCGTCAGCGTGATCTTGGCGCTGCGGCCCGCCGGGAAGAGCCCGTCCAGCCAGTCTCGGTCCCCCACCGCCAGGGCCTCTGACCACAGCGGCTGCCGGGGCCCCCGGCCCCGCGCTATCTCCTCCGCAAGGGTGGCACGGTACCATGCGACGAACGACGGGTCTCCCGGCATCCCGAGGCACCATAGCAGACGCTCCCGGTTCACGATGCGGTAGCGCTGGCGCTCCCCGCAGATCTCGTGAAACGCCCCTCCCAGCCATTCCGAGGGATGGTCGCATACGCCGGCGCGGACCATGTTCATGTCGATATAGAACAGGCAGCGCGACAGATGCGGACCGCTCTGCACCAGCGTCGGGTGATACCGCCCCCGCCAGAACGCCCCTTCGCCGTGCTTGCGACGGTTCCAGTCACCGGCGAAGCTCCCCTGCACGAAGTGCATTACGGCGGACACGTCGCCGACACGCTCCGCCCACAGCAGCAGGTGTACGTGGTTCGCCGTCACCATGTAGCTGAGGACGTCCACGGGATGGCGATGTACTGCCTCGCGCAGGCGCTCCAGGTACGCCCGCCGGTCCCGCTTGAATTTCAGCAGGAAACTGCGCCCGTGGCAGCGGTGCGTGATGTGGTACACACACGGCTGCAATGGGTCCCGCGAATTCCGTCCCATGCCGACCTCCCCTCTGGTTTCGCCGCCGGCCACACCCCGCGCCGCCGACACCGCCGACACCGCCGACACCGCCGACACCGCACGAAGTACTGAAATACACTTGGCGGACAGAAAGTCAATCTGTATGCATTAAGGACGATTTATGGCAGGCAAGAAGCACTGCAAGCATTCCAGTAGTTGTAGCAACCGCTGTAATATACTAAATCGCAGTAACTTCTGTGGGAACGGCACCGGTGCGCTCCTGTACGAGCGCCGCGGCGGCCACGCAGGGCCGCCCTCCAACGGGTCGGCGCGTTCCGCTCGGCCCGGAATAACCCACGTCGCGGTCGCGGCACGCGACTCAACCGCAAGCGTGCCCGTTATCTTAGAACAGCCCTGTTAGCTATCAGGCTTAGCTATGATCCGGGGGATTTCGGCGCTATGGTGTGACATCGTGCGGAGAGCGACTGCCGCCGGAATGTAGGTGTGCCGATACGGAGTTCTTGATGACGGAAACGACCTGCTATCCGCTCCTGCTGGAGCCGTGCTTTGAGCGTGGCGATGGGGGCGATGGCATGCTGCGTGAGTACCTGGCTGGAACCAGCCCGGAGCCGCCCGCCGGTACGAGTTGCTCCTGGGAAGTCGTGGACGCGCCGCCGCGCCGGAGCCTCGTGCGGAATGGCCCCGCGAGCGGGCGCACCCTCTCCGACCTTACCCTCGAATGGGGTTCGGACTTGGTCGGTAGACGGCACCGGCCGGGCCGGCCATTTCCAGTCTGCCTGCGCCTCTTGCAGAGCGGGCGTCAGGAACCCCTGACCGTCCACCCGGAACGTCCGGGTCTGACCGGCGCCGGCAGCAATACGAAGTTCTGGTATTGCCTCAATGCGGCCCCGGAGGCGATCATCATCAGCGGGATCAACCCGGCCGCCACCCGCCTGGGCTTTCTCGCCCAGCTCAACACTCGGCAGTTGCGCCAGAGCCTGCAAGTCTATCATGCCGAGCGCTACGATGCCTTCCTGGCGCCGGTGGGACGCGTTCACGCCCTGGGGCCTGGAAACCTGCTGATCGAGGTCCAGGAACACCCGGTCGAGGGTCTATCGGTGAGCGGCTGGGGTCCTGAGGATGCCGTGCACAGCGCCGCTGCCCAGACCGCCCTGGAACACGTGCTCTTCAGCGACCGGCTGGTGCGCCGCATCACCCGCGACGCCGGGCCTATCCGGCAGACGCGGAAGGTGCCCTTGTTGCCGCAGTGTCCGTCCTTCCACATCGATGAGGTCCGGCTCTGCGACCGCATCGCCGGCCGCACGGCGGGGACCAGTTTCCACCTTTTCTACGTGATCGAGGGGCGGGTGCGGCTGCTCTGCCGCGCGGAGCAGCACGACATCCCCAGCGGTCGCACGGTGCTTCTGCCAGCCTGCATCGGCGACTACTGCATCGAGACCCTCACGCCCCAGGCCCGGCTGCTCAAGGTGGCCCTGCCCGAGTGAGGCCGCGCCGAGACGCGGCGGCTCAACCCTGAACCCCGAACCCTGAACCCCGAACTCCGTGTCCCGGGACATGAACCTCTTTGATCACGCCAGCGCCGAGCGTCTGAAGAAGGAGCAGCCCCTGGCCGCTCGCATGCGTCCCCGTACCCTCGATGAGTATGTGGGCCAGGAGCACATGCTGGCTCCTGGGCGCCTGCTGCGGCGCGCCATCCAGGCGGACCGGGTCTCATCACTGATCTTCTATGGCCCGCCCGGCACCGGCAAGACCACCCTCGCCAGCGTCATCGCCAACACCACGCGGGGCTGCTTTGAGCAACTCAACGCCGTGCTGGCGGGAGTCGCCGACCTACGCCGCGTCACCGAGGAGGCCCAGAGGCGCTACAGCGAGGATGGCCGCCGCACCATCCTCTTCGTTGACGAAGTACACCGCTGGAACAAGGCCCAGCAGGATGCCCTGCTGCCCTGGGTCGAAAACGGCACCGTCATCCTCGTCGGCGCCACCACGGAGAACCCCTACTTCACGGTCAACAAGGCCCTTGTCAGCCGCAGCCGCATATTTCAGCTCAAACCGCTGGATGACACTCACCTGCGCCGCATCATTCAGCAGGCCATCGCGGACCCTGAGCGCGGCTATGGTGGGCTCCAGGTCGACCTCTGTCCCGCCGCCATCGACCACCTGGTCAACGTGGCCAACGGCGACGCCCGCGCCGTGCTGAACGCCCTCGAACTCGCGGTGGAAACAACCCCGCCGGCGGCCGACGCGGTGGTGCGCATCGACCTGGCCGTCGCCGAGGAATCCATCCAGCGCCGGGCCGTGCTCTACGACAAGGAGGGTGACTACCACTTCGATACCATCAGCGCGTTCATCAAGTCGCTGCGCGGCTCCGACCCCGACGCCGCCCTCTACTGGCTGGCCCGCATGGTCTACGCCGGTGAGGACCCGCGTTTTCTCTTCCGCCGCATGTTGATCTTCTGCGGCGAAGACATCGGGCTGGCCGACCCCGCCGCCATGACCATCTGCAGCGCCGCGGCCGAAGCCTTCGACCGGGTGGGCCTGCCGGAAGGCAACTACCACCTGGGCTTTGCGGCCCTCTACCTCGCCACCGCGCCGAAGTCGAACTCCGTGATGGGCTTCTTCGACGCGTTGGCGGCGATCGAGAAGGAGCGCGAGTCCGACGTTCCCAACCACTTGCGCGACGCCAGCCGGGACAAGGAAGGCTTCGGACACGGCGTCGGCTACCTGTACCCGCATGCTTACCGTGACCACTGGGTCGCCCAGCAGTACCTGCCCGACAGCCTCCAGGGCAAGGTCTTCTACCAGCCGGGCACGGTCGGACACGAACAGGCCATCGCCAGCCAGGTCCAGCGCCGACGGGAAGCGCAGCTCGCCGCCGCGGTCGAGGGCAACGCGGCTGGCGCCCCTCCTGAAATCCTGACTTTCTCGCCCCAGGACCAGGCCCTTGAGCGCTGGCTCGCCCGGACGCTCAGCGGGGTGGGCCAACACCTCGAACGCCTGCGCGACGCCGTCTTCGCCCAGGCCGCCTGCCAGCGCCACTGGCGCGTGCTCGACCTCAGTGCCGATACCGGGCTCTTCACCTGGGAAGCCTTGCGCTGTGCCGGCGAGGGCGGCGTCTGGTCCCTGGCCACAGACCCACGCACCGCGGCGGCCCTCAACGAGCAGGCGAGCTCCGCTCTGCCCGATCTGCGCCGACCCAACGTCATCACCGGCACTCTGCAGGAGCTGCCCCAGCTCCTGCCGCGGCTGCCGGGAGAAGAGCTGCGCTTTGAGCTCATCATCGGCCGCAATGTCCTGCTGCGCCTGCCTGACCGGTCGGCGGCCATCGCCGGCATCGCCGCCCTCCTGGCCCCGGGCGGACGGCTGGTGCTGGCGGAGAGCATCCCACGGCAGACGCAGCGCCTGTACGCTCTGCTCGGAGAGACGGCCCTCCCGCCTGACCTGGCTGCGCGCCTTGCCGCGGCCGAGGAAGCTCTCTACGCCAATCCTGACGACGCCATGGTGAACTGGGACGTCGCCGACCTGGCTGCCTGGCTCCAAGCCCAGGGCCTGATCGTCCGTGCCACCCAGGAACAGGAGGCGACCCTGCGTGTGGCCGTCACTCCCGCCCTGCTCAACCGCTGGTTCGCCGAGCCGCCGCCCGGGGCCAGGCCCAGCTACGCGCAGCATCTGCTCCGCCGCCTCTCGCCGGACGAGGTGCGGCTGGTGTCCGAGGCCTTTAAGACCCAGCTCACTGGCAAGCCGGCGCCGTGGCGTTCCCGGTCCGTGGTGATAGCCGCGGACCGCCCGTGAGTGCGAGGAGACGCCATGCCTGGCTGTATCAAGATCGTCGGCGCCCGCCAGCATAACCTCAAGAACGTCAGCGTCGAGCTGCCCCGCGATGCCCTCGTGGTCATCACCGGCCTGAGCGGCTCCGGGAAGTCGTCGCTGGCCTTCGACACGCTCTACGCCGAGGGCCAACGCCGCTACGTCGAGAGCCTCTCGGCCTACGCCCGGCAGTTCCTCGACCGCTTGCAGAAGCCGGACGTGGACCACATCGAGGGCCTCTCGCCAGCCATCGCCATCGAGCAGCGCGCCGCCGGTAGCAACCCCCGCTCCACCGTGGCCACCACCACCGAGATCAACGACTACCTCAGGCTGCTGTACGCCCATGTGGGCACCCCGCACTGCCCGCAGTGCGGTCGCGAAGTGCGCCGCCAGAGCGCCCAGGCCATCGCCAATCGCCTCCTCGAACTCCCCCCTGGCCTCAAGCTGCTGCTGCTTGCCCCCTACGCCCGCGGCCGCAAGGGCGAACACGCCGAAACCCTCGAACAGATGCGCAAGGACGGCTTCGTCCGCGCCCGCGTCGACGGCCAGATGGTCAGTCTTGAAGACCCCCTTCGCCTGGACCGCGCCCAGCGCCACACGCTCGAGGCCATCGTCGACCGCCTCAAGACCGGCGCCCTCGCCAGCGCCCGCCTGCAAGACTCCGTCGAACTCGCCCTGCGCCTTGGCAAAGGCCTCATCGTCACCCTGCTCGAAGATGCCAGTGTCCCCGGTGGCTGGCGCGAAGAGCTCGTCAGTGAACACCTCGCCTGCGTCGAGTGTGGCATCAGCCTTGGCGACCTGCAGCCGCGCGATTTTTCCTTTAACAGCCCCTACGGCGCCTGCCCGCGCTGCCACGGCCTCGGCATCGTGCAGCTCATCCAGCCCGAGCTGCTCGTCCCGAATCCGTCCGTGCCCCTCTGCAAGGGCGCGGTGCCCATGCTCACCCTGGGCCCGCGGCGCGTCGTCCGTTACCACCACCAGCTGCTGCAATGTGTGGCGCAGCACTACGGCGCCGACCCCGCCAGCCCCTGGGCGGATCTCTCGCCTGACCTCCGCCAGATCCTGCTCCATGGCAGCGGCCAGGAGGAGGTCCAACTCGAGTACTCCATGATGCGCCGTCACCACCGCGTCAAACGGCCCTTCGAGGGCATCGTCCCGCTGCTGCAGCGCCGTTTTCTGGAGACTGACAGTGAGTTGATGCGGGAACGGCTGCGCGCCATCATGGTCGCCGAAACCTGCCCCGATTGCCACGGGGCCCGCCTCAAGCCTGAGGCCCTGGCCGTGACCCTCGCCGAGCTGCCCATCCACCACTTCAGCGCCCTGACCATCGACAAAGCCCTGGGCTTCCTGGATCGCCTGACGCTGTCCCCGGAACAGGCCAGGGTAGGGCGGGACCTCATCAAGGAGATCCGCTCGCGCCTCGGCTTCCTCCAGGCTGTCGGCCTGGCCTACCTCACCCTCGATCGTACCAGTGCCACCCTGTCCGGCGGCGAGGCCCAGCGCATCCGCCTCGCCACCCAGGTCGGCACCGGCCTCGTCGGCGTACTCTATATCCTCGACGAACCCAGCATCGGCCTGCATCAGCGTGACAACGACCGGCTGCTCACGACTCTGCGCCGACTGCGCGACCTGGGCAATACAGTGGTGGTCGTCGAGCACGATGTCGCCACCATGCGGCAGGCCGACTTCATCGTCGACCTCGGGCCCGGCGCCGGGCGTCATGGCGGCTATCTGGTCTGCGCCGGCACGCCCGAGCAGGTCTGCCAATGCGAAACCAGTCTGACCGGGCAGTTCCTCGGCGGCCACCGGCAGATCGCCTTACCCGGCGCCCGAAAGCCTGGCAATGGCCACAGCCTCGACATCCACGGCGCGGCCGAGAATAACCTCAAACACATCACCGTCAGCATCCCCCTGGGCACGCTCTGCTGCGTCTCGGGGGTCTCCGGCTCAGGCAAGAGCACCCTGATCGAGTCCATCCTCATGCGCGCCGTCGCCCGCGCCCTGGGCCTGCGGACTCCGCCACCGGGGGCCCATGAGGCCGTGAGCGGAACCGAACACATCGGCAAGATGATCGTCATCGACCAGAGCCCCATCGGCCGCACCCCGCGCTCCAACCCGGCGACCTACATCGGCGCCTTCGATATCATCCGCGCGCTCTTTGCCCGCGTTCCCGACTCCCGCGTCCGGGGCTACACCGCCGGCCGTTTCAGCTTCAATGTCAAGGGCGGCCGCTGCGAGGAGTGCCGGGGCGACGGCCTGAAGAAGATCGAGATGCAGTTTCTGCCGGATGTCTACGTGGTCTGCGAAGCTTGCCAGGGCCGACGCTACAACCTCGAGACCCTGAACGTCCGCTACCGCGGGCGCTCCATCGCCGATGTGCTCGATATGACCGTGGCTGACGCCGCGGAATTGTTTGAGGCCGTCCCACGACTCAAACGACAGTTGGGCACCCTCGGCGAAGTCGGCCTCGGCTACGTCAAGCTTGGCCAGCCGGCGAGCACCCTCTCGGGCGGCGAAGCGCAGCGCGTCAAACTGGCGGCCGAACTCGCCCGTACTCCCAGCGGCCACACGCTCTACGTCCTCGATGAGCCCACCACCGGATTACATCTGGCCGACGTGGAGAACCTGCTCGCCGTCCTGCTCCGCCTGCGCGACCACGGCAACACCGTCCTGGTCGTCGAACACCACCTCGACGTCCTCAAGGTCGCCGACTACATCATCGACCTCGGCCCCGAGGGCGGCGACGCCGGCGGCGAACTGGTCGCCGCCGGAACCCCGGAAGCCGTGGCCCGCGCCCCGCGCTCGCACACGGGCCGCTTCCTTCGACCGCTGCTCGGTCTGCCTGACCTCCCAGGCTGACCCCTGAAGCGGGCGGGGGATACCGCGAACCCGCCCGGAACGGGCTGGGCATCGCGGGCTCCAGGGAAACTCCGCGCGGGCGGGGGATACCGCGAACCCGCCCGGAACGGGCTGGGCATCGCGGGCTCCAGGGAAACTCCGCGGGGGCGGGGGATACCGCGAACCCGCCCGGATCGGGCTGGGCATCGCGGGCTCCAGGAGGCGGGG
>CAIZKT010000796.1:0-4458 GCA_903933565.1 uncultured Victivallales bacterium
ACTGGCATAGGTGGCCGTGATGGCGTCGCCGGCCACCACGCCGGTGAGCGTACCACTGAACGCCGGATTGGCGGCGCCATAGGGACGCTCCGCCGCCGCCGCCACCACCGTCAGCCCCGCCTTTTTCACGGTGAAGTCCTGCGGTACCGCGGCCGCCACGTTCCAGTTCGTATCCCCGTCCTGAGAGGCGGTGATCGTGGTCGTGCCGAAACCCACGATGTGGAGGTTGCTCCCGGCCACGGTTGCCACAGCCGGATTCGAGCTGGCGTAACTCACAGCCAGTCCAGACGTGGCCGTAGCCCCGGCCGCGAAGTCCGCATCCCCGTAGGTCCTCACGGACAGTGCGTCGAAAGCGATCGTCTGGTCGCCCTTGCCAACCAAGCCCCAGCCCGTCGCGGCGGTCGCCACCAGCCCCGGGGCTGGCGTCCCACTGTCGGTCGCCGTCTCCGTGACACCCACATACTGGTGCGCGTCCGCCACAGTCAAGGTGTAACTCAGTCCCGTCGCACCGATGATGTTCTGCGCTCCGCTCCCCGCCGCATCGGTCGCCCGGCGCCACTGGTGCGTCACCGTGATCGAAGCTGGCAGGTTGCTGTCCAGCGTATCGTCCCAAGTCCCGCGGGTCAGCGTCAGGACCTGCCCGACCTTCAGGCTGCCGGTGACCGTGGGCGGGGCGGTGTTCACCGGCGGGTCATTGCGCGGGTTCACCGTCACGTTGATGATGATCGTGTCCGTGCCGCCATAGGGATCCGCCACCTGCACCACGAAGCTGTCTGCGCCGTGCCAGTTCCCCGTCGGGGCATAGGTGAACGTCGTCGGCGCTGGCCCCGTGCCGCTGACCGTGGCCGTGCCATTCGCTGGGCCGCTCGTCTTCGACCAGGTCAGCGCGTCACCGACGGCATCCGCGGCGCTCACGGTCGGCGCGCTCCACGGCGTCGGCACGCCGTCCTCATCCATCGTCACCGCGACGCTGGCCCCCGGCGCGATGACCGGCGCCGCATTCGTGACCGTGATGGTGGTGGCCGCCGTGCCGGTAAGCCCGAACTCGTCGGTCACCCGCAGGCGCAAGGCGGTCGCCGAGCCCACGGGCAACCCCGACAGCGCAGTCCAAGGCAGCGCCGGAGTGACCCCGCTGTACTCCCACGTGCTGTCGTCGCGGAGGTCCCATGCGTAGGTCTCGACCGAGTCGCCGCAGGCCGCATCGGGATCGGTTGAGCCCGAGCCATCAAGCGTCAGCTCGGAGCCCTGGCTGACCGTGTACGGGCCGCCAGCCGCCGCGACCGGGGCCTGGTTCGGCACAGAGGCCGAGGCGCCCGGCCCCAGGGCAGTTTCCACCCTGTCGCTGTTCCGTGCCTTCGCCGCAAAGGTATAGGAGGTGACGCTGCACAGGCCCGTCACCGTCGTGGAACCCCAGTCGGCGGCAGTCTGCCAGGCCGCCGCGGCGCCAAGGCTGCCGTTCGGCTGCACCCAGGTGTTTCCCCCCACGGCCGGGGTGAGGCTGAAGGCGTACTCCGTCCCGGCCGGATTGCCGTCGCCGCCCGCGCGGGCAACCGCGAAGGTGGCCGGGGTGGGATGGCTTACCAGCGGCGCCAGCGGCGTGGCGGCCAAAGTGCGGAAGTTGCTCTCGGCGCCATAGGTCGGCCCGGCGGCGGTCGTGGCGTAGGCGCGGACGACGTAGGCCGTGTTGGGCGTCAAGCCCGACAGAGTGCTGTCGAAAGCACCCAAACCGGCACCGTCATGCGTCAGGCTGTCCGCCGGGGTGGGCGAGCCAGCGGTGTTCCAGCAGACGCCCCGCTGCGTCACGGCGCTGCCGCCTTCACTGACGACCACGCCGCCGCAGTGGGCGCCGACGGCCTGCATGTCCGACAGCGCACTCGTGGTCACCGTGGGCGGGGTCAGCGCCCAGTCCCAGGTGATCGAGGAAGCGGTCGAGCCCGTCACCTCAGCGAGAACGAGTGCCCCGGTCGTCAGGGCGCTGCCGCTGGCGGGGACGCTGCCAGAGCCGGTCCAGCCGACAGGATCGTGGGTGGGCGAAGCGTCGACGACCGTGCAGGTGACCGTCGCGCCCCAGGCATAGGTGTGGCTACCCACGCCGGGCGTCGGGGTCGCGTGGGCGCTGACCACCTCCAACGTGTAGTCGCGAAAATCTGCCGGCGCGGCCTCCGACACCACCACCTGCGAGCCCGCCCAGGCAGCCCCGCTTGCCAGCAGTGCGGCCAGCCAGCCCAACCCTAATGTCCGCCGCGCCCTGGTCTTGCTCTCGGTCATGGTCGAACTCCTGCCTTGATCCGTTCTGTGGACAAACCCTTACTGACCGGAAACCACGGCGCCGAGCCGGAAGCCGTTGCGGCGGAATCCGAAGTCCGGAGTAGCCCAGTTGCGAGCGGCGGCGCGGCAGCCTGCGGCGTCATCGTCCCAACGGCCGCCGCGAAGCACGCGGTTCGGGCCCCCGTCAGGACCGGGCGGGTCCGACACCGTGCCCGGAGGATACATTGCGAGCCGGTCCAGACACCACTCACAGACGTTGCCATGCATGTCGTACAGCCCCCAGGCGTTCGGCAGGTACGTACCCGCCGCCGCCGTGCCATTCGCCAGGTCGCAGTCCGGGAGGGACTCCGCGCCACCGTTGCCGCCGTAGCGGCCCACCAGGGCCAGGTTGGCATCCTGCCAGACAGCGGTCAGGTCTGTCCCGTTGTTCAGCGCCGTGCGAGTGCCGGCCCGGCAGGCGTACTCCCACTGCGACTCGGTGGGCAGATCGAGGGTCGTCAGGCCGGTCTTCTGCCGAAGCTTCCCCATGAACGAGCCCGCGTCCACCGCGCTGCTGGCCGGCCAGCCAGCCCCCGACGAAGAGCCCCGGATGTCGTCGTACGAAACCTGTTCCACCGGCCGGGCGGCGCGGACGCTCTCATTATTGAAGTAGCTCGGCCAGGTGCCCATCACCAGGTTCCACTGCGTCTGCGTGATCTCGAACACGCCGATGTAGAAGTCCTGCGTCAGGATCACCTCGTGCTGGGTCTCGAGGTCGCTGACGCGCCCCAGTTCGCCGGCCGGGCTGCCCATGGTGAAGGAGGGGTTGGTCTTGGGCAGGCGCCGCAACACCAGCTTGGTGGTCTTGTGCTCCGCCGTCCAGCCTCCCGCCGGGGGGGCCCACAGATACGCCACCGGGTAGCTCTCGGCCGCCGAACCAGCGCCCAGGTCGATCACCAGATAGACCGGGTCCGTAGCCGTGATCTCGGCCCGCAACTGCGCCGTGTGCTGGCCATTCCAGTCCGCGCCGCCGTCCCAGACCACCGCCTTGCCGACGCCGGCGCTGATCCCCGCTCCCAGGTCGCCGCTCAGGCTCGCGCACGGCACGGCCCAGCTCACGCCGTCGTCGGCCGAGAGGCGGATGCCAATCTCGACCGGCTGAGCAACGCCCAGGTCGTAGACGATGTCCACCAACTTCGTGCCGGGCCGTTGTGCGACCCTCACATTCGACACCCCCGGGTCGGCGGCCCAGGCCAACCCCAGCGCCAGCCAGCCGCTCAGAAAACAAGCTGCCCGTGCATGCATGGCGACTCTCTCCGTAGGTATCTCAGGGGCTCAACCGTCGTGCGCTGTGTGGTAGGATATGCGTATCCCGCCAAAGTGCAACTGCGGCCCCAACGCCCCCAGGGACGGGTTCGCGGTATCCCCTGTGGCCCATTATGGCAGCGTCCTGGCGACGCGGCAGCCGAGGTGGCCGCTCTGGTACGACGGGGGGCGCCAGAAGTTGCGGTAGGCAGAACGGCAGGATTCCGCGTAGTAGTTCCATCCCCCACCTCGTTGGACGCGCTCCCGGCCCCAGTCAGGACCGCGCGGGTCCGTCACCGTGTCCGGGTACGTCCCTCCCCAGTCCAGACACCACTCCCAGACGTTGCCATGCATATCGTACAGCCCCCATTCATTCGGCTGGTACGAACCCGCCGCCGCCGTAGCATTTTCCAGCCCGACCCCTTGGCCGGAATCGGTGCCGCTGTTGGACCAGTAGCGGCCAACCAGGTTCATGTTGTCATCCCGGTCGATTGAGGTCAGGTCCGTCCCGTTGTTCAGCGCCGTGCGAGTGCCGGCCCGGCAGGCGTACTCCCACTGCGCCTCGGTGGGCAGATCGAGGGTCGTCAGGCCGGTCTTCTGCCGAAGCCGACCCATGAACGAGCCCGCGTCCACCTCGCTGCTGGTCGGCCAGCCAGCTCCCGACGAAGATCCCCGGATGTCGTCGTACGAAACCCGCTCCACCGGCCGGGCGGCGCGGACGCTCTCATTGTTGAAGAAGCTCGGCCAGGTGCCCATCACCAGGTTCCACTGCGTCTGCGTCACCTCGAAGACCCCGATGTAAAAGTCCTGCGTCAGGATCACCCCATGCTGGGTCTCGTACACGACGTCGCGCCCCAGTTCGCCGACCGGGCTGCCCATGGTGAAGGAGGGGTTGGTTTTGGGCAG
>CAIZKT010000797.1:0-16100 GCA_903933565.1 uncultured Victivallales bacterium
AAACTGACGAGGACCTCGACGACGAGGACGATGAATTCCTGGACCCGTAGGAGCGGTCAGAGACCGAGATGACGAAGGCAAACGACGTCCGTTACGACGAAAGCCACATCAAGACCCTCAGTTCCCTGGAGCATATCCGTACGCGGCCAGGGATGTACGTCGGCCGACTGGGAAATGGCGAGCACCCCGATGATGGCATCTACCTGCTTCTGAAGGAAGTCATCGACAACAGCGTCGATGAGTTCATCATGAAGCAGGGCCGACGAATCGAGGTTACCCTCAGTCCCGACGGGACAGCTGCCGTCCGCGACTACGGTCGCGGCATCCCCCTCGGCAAGCTCGCCGAGTGCGTCTCGCAGATCAACACCGGCGGCAAGTACAACACGGAGGCCTTCCAGTACTCGGTCGGCCTGAACGGGGTCGGGCTCAAGGCTGTCAACGCACTGGCCGACCACTTTACCGTCCGGTCCATGCGCGATGGCCGCTTTCGCGTGGTCGCCTTCGCCAACGGCATCATGGAGGCCGACAGCGAAGGCGCCTCTGACGAGCCCGCCGGAACCCACGTGTCGTTCATCCCGAGCGCCGAACACTTCCCCGGCTTTCACTTCGAAGACAAGTTCGTGCGGCGGCGGCTGCAGAACTACGCCTACCTGAACAGCGGACTGTCCCTCTACCTCAATGGCGAACGCTTCTATTCCCGCGACGGGATCCTCGATCTTCTCCGCGAGAAGGTCAACGAGGAGATGCTGTACGACATCATTTCTCACAAGGAAGAATTCCTGGAGTTCGCCTTCTGCCATACCAACAGCTTCGGAGAGACCTACTACTCGTTCGTCAATGGCCAGTACACCAACGACGGCGGGACCCATGAGTCGGCCTTCCGGGAAGGTATCCTGAAGGGCGTCAATGACGTGGCCGGCCGGACCTTGGATGCCGACGACGTCCGCAACGGCGTGGTCGGAGCGGTGGCGCTGAAACTCAAGGACCCGGTGTTCGAGTCCCAGACCAAGAACAAGCTGGGCAATACCGAGATCCGCGCGGAAATCGTGGCCAAGGTCAAGGATGTGGTCGCCCGGTATCTCTACCAGAATCACGAGGTCCGCGAAAAACTGCTCGCCAAGATCGAGCAGAACGAGAAAGTCCGTAAAGAGATCCAACTGGTCAAGAAGGAAGCCAAGGAAAACGCGCGCAAGGCCAGCTTCAAGATCCCGAAACTGCGCGACTGCCGCTATCACCTCAGCGACGACGTCCCGACCCACGGCCGCAAGGCCAAAGAGTGGCGCGGAGGCGAGTCCATGGTGTTCCTCACCGAAGGCCAGTCGGCCTCGGGTTCCATGATCAGTTGCCGTGACGTCGAGACCCAGGCCATCTTCTCCCTCAAAGGCAAGCCCCTGAACTGTCACGGCCATCTGCGCAAGACCATGTACAGCAACGAGGAACTCTACTTCATCATGCGCGCCTTGGGCATCGAGGACGGCCTGGAAGGTTTGCGCTACTCGAAGGTCATCATCGCCACGGACGCGGATGTCGACGGCATGCACATTCGCAACCTGCTGGTGACCTTTTTCCTGACCTTCTTCGAGCAACTGGCTCTGTCCGAACACCTCTTCATTCTCGAGACCCCGCTGTTCCGCGTACGGAACAAGCGTGACACCGTTTACTGCTATGACGCCAGGGAGCGCGACCAGGCCTGCGCCAAGCTGGGCCGCGCTTGCGAAGTAACCCGCTTCAAGGGCCTTGGCGAGATCTCGCCTCATGAGTTCGGACAGTTCATCGGCAACGACATACGACTGTTGAAAGTCACCGTGGAAAACCAGCGAACCGTGCCTTCCATGCTGGAGTTCTTCATGGGGAAGAACACCCCCGAACGGCGCAGTTACATCATGCAGAACCTGGTCTGACGCCGAAGCCGCGTCAACTGCCGGAATCGCCCATGGCCGATGACACCACCAACACCCCCTCCAGCGCCGACGCCAGACCCAGCGGTGACGAGGACGACGCCGCCGGCAGTGACGGCGATGCGTCTACCCCCATCGCCATGCCGGCCCACCCGGCGGCCGACCCCGATGGCCTGCGGCAACTCATGGCGCAGAACTTCATCGAGTATGCCAGCTATGTGATCAAAGACCGGGCGATACCGGATGTGGACGACGGGCTCAAGCCCGTCCAACGCCGGATCCTGCACTCCCTGCAGGTCATGGACGACGGCCGCTTCCACAAAGTGGCCAATGTCATCGGCCACACCATGCAGTACCATCCGCACGGCGACGCCTCTATCGGCAGCGCCCTGGTCGGACTGGCCTGCAAGGAATACTTCATCGACCGCCAGGGGAATTTTGGCAACATCCTCACCGGCGACCCAGCCTCCGCCGCGCGCTATATCGAATGCCGTCTGACGCCCCTCGCACGTGAGGTCATGTTCAACCCCCGAAATCACCGAATACATCGACAGTTACGACGGTCGTAACCGTGAGCCGGTGACCCTTCCCGCCAAGGTGCCAGCCCTGCTGCTGCTGGGGGCTGAAGGCATCGCGGTCGGCATGACCACGCACATCATGCCGCACAACTTCAACGAACTGCTGCAAGCACAGATCGCCATTCTGCGAAACCGGCCGTTCCGTCTCTTTCCCGACTTCCGCCAGGGCGGTCTTATGGACGTCAGCGAGTACGCCGACGGCAGGGGCCGCATTGTCCTGCGGGCCCGGATCGAAGCGGATTCCGACAAACGTCTTATCATCCGCGAAGTCCCGGCAACCACGACCACGGAATCCCTCATGGCCTCCATCGAGGAGGCCGCCCGGCGTAACAAGATCAAGATCGCCGGCATCAACGACTACACCGCCGAAAATGTCGAAATTGAGATTCTCCTGCCTCGTGGAGTCTACGCCGAGGAGGCCATCAAGCAGCTCTACGCCTATACGGACTGCCAGGTCAGCGTGTCCTCTACCATCATGGTCATCCGCGACAAGACCCCCGTGGAGATGACCGTCAGCGAAGTGGTTCGGCGCAACACCGAGAAGCTGCTCCTCTACCTGCGTCGCGAACTCGAGCTCGAGGTGGGCAAGCTCGGCGAACGCTTCCATGAGCGCACCCTCGTCCAGCTCTTCATCGAGCACCGGGTCTACAAGCGCATTGAGGAAGCCGAGACCTACGAGACCGTTGTCGCCGAAGTCCGCGCCGGCCTGGAACCCTTCCGCGACCAGCTCAGGCGTGACCTCACCGACGACGATATCGACAAGCTTCTCCAGATCCAGATTCGCCGCATCTCCCGCTTCGACCTCGGCCGCAACCGCGAGGAACTTGAGAAGATCGAGGCGGGCCTGAAACAGGCGCGCCATCACCTCAAGCACCTCGTGGAGTACGCCGTGGCGTACCTCGAAGAACTCCTCGCTAAGCACGGCAGCCAGTTCCCCCGGCGCACCCAGATCACGGATCTGGAACAGGTTGACGCCCGCGATGTGGCGCTGCGTAATGTCAAGGTCGGCCATGATCGAGCCAATCACTTTGTGGGCAGCGAAATCCGCAACTCTAGCAAGACCGAGTCACCGCTGTTGTGCAGCGAGTTTGACCGGCTGGTGCTGCTGCGTAACGACGGCGTCTACCAGGTGGTCCCGATCCCCCCGAAGCTCTACGTCGGGCCGGTCAAGTACCTCCTGCGCGCCGAGCGCGACCAGGTGTACTCCATCCTCTACCGTGACCGGCACACCAACGCCCACTACGCCAAGCGCTTCCGCATCGACCGGTACATCATGGAGAAAGAGTACGCCTCCCTGCCCAAGAACAGCCTTATCGAGGCCCTCTACACCAACCAAGGTGTGGTCCTGGATCTCGTCCTCACCCCGAACCCGCGACTCCAGGTCGACAGCATCCGGGTAGCCTTCGCTGAGATCGAGATGCGCTCAGCCACGGCTCGCGGTTTCAAGGTCAGCAGCCACCCCGTTGACACCGTCGTGCTGGTGGACCGTGGGGCTGCCCCGGTAGAGGACGTAACGCCCCCCGCCACGGCCGACGCCCCGGTGCCGCCGGCCGAGCTTCCGTCAACCGCAGAGACGCCGAACCCAGAGCTCGCGCCGCCCCCTGCCGCCGCCTTGGTGGCCGCTCCTCCAGCTGCGCACGGCGCCAGTGAGTCAGGGGAGCCAATGCCCAAGCCCGGCAGCAAGCTCGCTTCGCGGCCGGGCACCGTCCCTGCGCCAACCGGCAGAACCGGCAAATTGACGGCCTCGGGCGCGCCGCCGCCCGAGGGGACGGTCGCGGCCGCGAAAGTTAAGGCCGCCGACCCAGCGCTGGACCACGAGGCCGAGCCACCGCCGCCCACCCCTGTCCCCAAGCCAGGGAAGAGCAAGCGTCCCGCCGATGCCCCCCAGGCGCCCGAAACCGTCACCCCAAAGCCGACCGATACCAACGCCCCACAGCCCAAGAGCCGCCGTCCTCCAGTCGGCACGGCAGTTCCCCCCGAGAAACCGCCGAAACGCGATCCGGCACACCGCCTGATTGACGAGGAAACCCCTTTCTTCCTCGAGTGATATGATGGGAGCCGTTCGCGCCATGGCCCCACGCCAAGAGCACCCCGCGGAGACCCCGGACGACAGCGCCGCCTGCCCGGCCTGCCCGGCACACCTCGTCCAGGCCGCCGCCGCCGCACACCAGGCGCTGCAAGAGCTGGTTCAGGCCGCGGCGCTCGAGAGCAACGGTCGTGAGGCGGATCGGCCCAGTGCCGCGGGACTCTGCTTACACTGGCATCCTGAACTCTCACCCACCGAACTGGCAGAGGAAGCCTTCAGGCATTTCTCGGAGGCCGCCTCGGCAACGCATGCTTTCACCGCCGGTCGCGCCTACTGTTACGCCTGTGCTAGCTCGGACTGCGACCACGCGATACCCGCCCTCCCCGGAGAGGTCTTCACCGGCTACGAGTCTACCGGTCGGCCGGGCTGGCAGGAGTTTTTCAGTTTCCTGCTGGTACTGAGCGACGACCGCACCGACAGGTTGTTCGATGACCACCCCGAGTTGCTGGCGCGGGTGCTGGGCAGAACCCGTCTCGTCGCCGCGCAGCTGCGCAGCTTCGGGCGCAATTCCTTCACCTACCGCGTCTGGGGCCAGGTCGTGGCCGGCTACCTGCAGGTCAGGGGTACGCGGGCGGCCCTCAGTGTGCAGATCGTCGAGAACAAGCGCCACCAGTTGCACCTGCAGGTCATCTCAGCCCCGCTCCTGCGGGAGGCCCTGGCCGATGCTCCCGCGGACCAGCGCTCCGCCTGCGCCCGGGTGTACGATGCCATCGCGGAGGCAAGACGCCAGACAGCCTCGCTCAGCGATACCTGGCAACACGCCAACCGCCGAGAACAGGACGAGCAGACGCACGAGAAGGCCTTTGCCATCCTTCGCCATCTGGCGCACTCCATCGAGCAGAAAGGTCGGCAACAGTGGCGCCGAACCCCCCACGCAGAGATCAGAGCCGGCCAGAACCGCCCGGTCCATAAAGCCTTCGATGACCTGATCGCAGCCGCGGCGCAGGATGTCTACACCGACCGCTTCAAACAGTCCGTGATCGTCGCCGGCCGCAGCGGACGCATCCACGCCTTCAGCCGCGATGGCAGACACATCACCAGCCTGATGCTCGCGGGCGATGAGTTCGACCGCCGCGTCAGCCACGGACGCTATGTGCAGTGCGGCGTGGCCGACGTCGAGACCTTCAGGGCAAACGTCATGGCCGGCCTGCCCTCCGCGAAGACCGACCCAGCCCCTTGACAGGGGCAGCGCGAGAGGATACGGTTTGAGTGTTTATTGCGGTTCGGTTATCATGGATAGGCCGCAGAATCCAGAGTCGACGATGAACACGGTGCCTTACGGTAGCTATTACTTCGCCTTCCGCTTCGGCGGCTGAGGCGTGGTCGTGGTTGCCTGCACCGATGCCCGAACAACGACCGGCCTCGCGAAAACGAGGTCGGTTTTCTGTTCTTGTGGACCGCAACCGGTGAGATGTCGCCATGGCAAACCGTCCCGCGCGAGTCGCCATCCAGGGGATCAGCGGATCCTTTCACGAGATGGCTGCCGTCAGCTATTTCGAGCAGCCGGTGCAACTGGTCACCACCGAGACCTTTGATGAACTCTTTGCGGCCCTGGAGCGCCGCGACGCAGACTACGGCGTCATGGCGATCGAGAATACCGTGGCAGGCAGCATTCTGCCCAACTACGCCCTGCTGCGCGAGTCGAAACTGCGGGTCGTCGGCGAGTCCTACTTGCGCATTGCCCTCAGCCTGCTCGGACTCAAGGGGCAAAAGCTGGCAGACCTCACCGAAGTGTACTCCCACCCGATGGCCATCAACCAGTGCCGCACCTTCTTCAAGTCCCTGCCCAAGATCAAACTGATCGCCGCCGGAGATACGGCCACCAGCGCCAAGCGTATCGCCGATGAACAGCGCCCCGGCACCGCCGCCATCGCCAACGCTCGCGCGGCAGAGTTGTACGGCCTCGAGGTCCTCGCTGACGAGATTGAAGCGAACAAGGTCAACTACACCCGCTTCCTCATCCTGACCGACGAGCTGAACGCGGTCGGCATCCGCGACGCCGACAAGGCCAGCATCTGCTTCTCGCTGCAACACCAGGTCGGCTGCCTCTCCCAGGTCCTCAGCGTCCTGGCCTTCTACGGGATGAACCTGACCAAGATCCAGAGCCTCCCTATCATCGGCGAAGAGTGGCGCTACCTCTTCTATGTGGACGTCTGCTTCAGCGACTTCGTCCGCTATCGGCAGGCCCTGTCGGCCATCCGTCCTCTCACCGATATCTTCGAGGTGCTGGGCGAGTACAAACAGGGCCAGAAGTCCTTCGAGAGTATGTACAAACAGAATATCGGACAACCCAAAGGGGCAGGCGTTGAAGTGCCCTGCTGAAACTCCATGGACAACGCGACCCCAACCCCATCCTCTACCCTGCCCGCCAGCGGAGTCGTGCTGGCGGTCGTCGGCCTCGGCCTCATCGGCGGCTCCATGGCCATTGACCTGAAGCGCCGTGGCTACGCGCGGCACGTGATCGGCGTCGACCGCGATCGCCTGCATGCGGCCACCGCCTTGCGCATCGGCCTGGTGGACGAAACGGCCGAACTCGGCGAGGCCATGGCTAAGGCGGATGTCATCCTGCTGGCGATCCCGGTGGACGCGACCATCGGCCTGCTGCCCAGCGTCCTGGACCACCTCGGCGATCATCAGGTCGTGACCGACGTCGCGTCCACCAAGAAGACGCTGGTCGAGACGGTCCGCCAACACCCCCGCCGCCGCCGTTTTGTGTCGTCCCACCCCATGGCCGGCACCGAGTTCTCCGGGCCCTGGGCGGCGTTCTCCGGGCTCTTCGACAGCAAGGCCGCCATCATCTGCGACCGGGAAGACAGCGCCGATGATGCGGTCGATCGGATCGAACGTCTATACGCCACGCTGAACATGCGCATGGTTCACATGCAGGCCGAGCGGCACGATATGCATGTTGCCTATGTGTCCCATATCTCGCACGTCACCAGCTTCGCGCTGGCCCTCACCGTGCTGGACAAGGAAAAGGATGAGAAGGCCATTTTCGATCTGGCCAGCGGCGGCTTCAGCTCCACGGCACGCCTCGCCAAGAGTTCCGCCGACATGTGGACCCCCATATTCCAGAATAACAGCGAGAACGTAGTCAACGTCCTGGATGCCTATATCCGTAAACTCCAGGAGTTCCGCCGACACATCGCCGACCGGGCAGAGAAGCCACTCCATGACCTCATCAGCGACGCCAATCGCATCCGTCGCGTACTCAATGGCTGAGTCCGCCGCAGCGCCGGCGCCTACGACCCGAAACCCAAGCAGGAACCGCCACCATGGCCACTGAACTCAAGATCGCGCCCCTCAGCACCTGGGGCCTACGCAACACCCGCAAGCCGATCATCATCGCCGGTCCGTGCAGTGCCGAGACTGAGGACCAGGTCATAAACACCGCCCGCGGCCTCAAAGAACTCGGGATTGAAATCTACCGCGCCGGCATCTGGAAACCCCGTACCCGTCCAGGCTGTTTCGAGGGCGTCGGTTCGATCGGCCTGCGCTGGCTGCAGCGCGTCAAGGCCGAAACGGGCCTGCTGACCGCCATCGAGGTCGCCAACGTGAAGCACGTGTACGAAGCCCTGAAGGCCGGCATCGACTTCCTCTGGGTCGGCGCTCGGACCAGTGTCAACCCCTTTGCCATCCAGGAGATCGCCGATGCCCTGGCTGGCGTGGATATCCCGGTGCTGGTGAAGAACCCGGTCAATCCGGACGTGGAGCTGTGGCTCGGCGCGATCGAGCGCCTGAACAAGGCCGGAATCAGCCGCATCGCCGCCCTCCACCGCGGCTTCTCGGGGGTCGAGAAGTCCACCCTACGGAACGAACCCCAATGGCAGATTCCGATCGAGGTCAGGCGCCGCCTGCCGAACCTGCCCATGTTCTGCGACCCCAGCCACATCGCCGGCCGCCGTGACCTCCTGCACGACATCGCGCAACGAGCCGTGAACCTCGACTTCGACGGCCTGATGATCGAGGCTCACTGCGACCCCGACAGCGCCCAGAGCGATGCGGCCCAACAGGTAACCCCCCAGGAGCTTGGCAACATCCTCCGCGCCCTCGTCCTGCGCCAGGCCAACAGCGTCGATTCCGACTACCAACGCCAGCTCAGCGAACTGCGTGAGGCCATCGACCAACTTGACGGTGACCTGCTCTCAATCCTGGCCCGCCGCATGGACGTAGTCGAGCATATCGGACGCATCAAGAAGGAAAACGGCATCACGGTGCTCCAGGCGGGTCGTTGGGACCAGATCGTCAAACGGGTGCACCAGCGAGGCACAGAGTATGGGCTCAGTCACGAATTCATCGATATTCTCTTCAAGGCCATCCACGAAGAGTCTATCAATAAGCAGCAGCACATCCTGGACAACCTCGCCTGACCCCGGCCAGAGCGCGATATAACGCCATACGCCCTAGGCCCTTGACAACGACCTCACCCCGCCACGTGGGCGCGGCCTGGCCAGCGTGACGTGCCCCCCCCCGCCGAAACTCAGGGACGCTTACCCGTACGCCGAGGAGCGGGCGGAAAAACCTGATCCTTGAGCGACTTCGGAATCCGCTCCGCCAGCAACGTCGCGCGCTGTTCCCCCCCCACGGTTTCAGCCAAACCCAGATAGAGCTGCAGTGGGGTCGCCCGCATGACCTCGGCAAGACGCCCGGCAACCCCGTCCTCGGGCAACACGTTGTGCGCGCTGGCGGGGGTGATGGACACCGTCATGACCACCAGACACGGAACCAGCCACACGCCCAGCGCCGTGCATACCAGCCCGCTCAGCCAGTCAAAAAATACCGGAAAATCCACCGGCGCACCACGCACCGTCAAACGGTAGATGACCGCGCCCGGCAGCGCGGCCACCATGAACGCAAACCAGAACGCCGCCGCCTCCACCGGAAACCCGTCCCAGACCAGGGCCAGTCCCGCCGTCCACTCGAGAAACACCGGCCACGCATGGAAGGCCGCGAACATGGCCCACAGTAAGTTCAGGCAGACGGTCAGACGCGGCAGCGTCTGCAAGTCCCACACCACCTTGACCACCAGGATGCACCCCAGCAGCAGCACGCCGCCAAGCACCAGTTCACAGCGAATGTTCATGACTCAACTTCTTTCCGAAGTCAAACATATCCAAGGTCTTGAGTATCTCATCAGGCGAGGTTACCCCGTCCCACAGCAGGGCCGCAGCGTACTCCGCCACGGTTCCCATGGCGGCCTGCTCGACGGCCCCCTGCAAGTCGCCCGTTGCCATATCGTCGCGGATGACCGACCGCACCGCGTTGTTCATCACCAGCATGCGGTACACCCCGCGACGGCCACGATAGCCGGACTGCTCGCACATCCTGCAGCCGGCCGGCCGGTAAAACACAGGCGCGGGATCAGTGGGGCGCGGCGAAATGCCCCAGAAACGCATCTCCGCCACGTCCGGCACATAGGCTTCGCGGCACTCCGGACAAAGCAGGCGGATGAGGCGCTGGCAGACAATCACCTTCAGGCCGGTATTAATCATGTAGGCGCTCAACCCGAGTTCTTTCAACCGGCCAAAGGCAGCCAAAACCGAGGTCGCGTGAATCGTCGTAAACACCAGATGCCCGGTCAAGGCCGCCTGGAAGGCGACGTTCATGGCGTCGCGGTCGCGGATCTCACCGACAAGGATAACATCCGGATCATGCCGCATCGAGGCCTTCAGGGCGCTCGCGAAGGTCGTGCCCAACGCCGCGTTCAGACTGATCTGCGTGGCGTGCTCAAGCCGATACTCGACCGGATCCTCGATGGTCAGAATGTTCCTGCCCGTACCCTGAATGCGCCGCAGCAGCGCGTAGATGGTGGAGGTCTTCCCTGACCCTGTAGGACCGCACATGATGACCAGCCCCGCCGTCTCTTTGGTCAGGCCCTGCGCCACCACGGCCAGGTCCATCGGCATGCCCATGTCGGCCAGGTTCTCGCCCGCGCCCCCTGCCCGCAGCAAACGCACGACCAAGGTCTCGCCGTTGACAGCCCAGGCGCGGGCCACACGCAGATCGAAGGGTCGGCCCTCTGACTCCAGATGGCAGGCCCCATCCTGCGTCTCCTGCATCTTCGCAAGATCCATGCCGGCGGCCATCTTGATCGCCGTCATCGCCTTCCGGCCATAGTCCGCGTCCAGTATCTCCGGCGCCCGCAGAACGCCATCCACCCGCAACGCCATCCTGACCCCCTGGGGCGATACGTCGAAGTGTACGTCACTTGCGCCTGCCTTGACCGCCCGCGCCATCACCAACTCGGCCAGGGCCAGACCCGAACCAAACCGCCGCTTCGCCGTGGCAACCAAGGGCTCGCCGTCCCAGGTGGAAAAGCGACAGGCGGGGACCCCTGGCTCCGTGAAGCTTGGCTCCTTTTGTCGCGAAAATCCCCCCAGGCCGGCAAGGCCCCGGTGCCGAAGCACCACGGGGAGCGCCAGCCAGGGCCCGAGAAACACAGTCCCCAAGTTCACCCAGCGCTGACGCTCAGTGTCGTAGATTCCCGAGATCCCCAGGCGCCAGAGGCTGTACACCCACAGCCAGAACATGCAGGCCGTCAGGGCCAGCAGCGCCGTGAAGTGTCCACTGCGGCCCCGTACCGCCAGCCCCGGCCGTGCCCCAACCTCACCCCCCCCCACGCCGCCCTCGTAGCGATACTTACGGCCGTGCATGGGGTGCTGCGGATACGACCGGTCCACCTGATCCCAGCGCAAGCGGCGCGTACTGCCGTCGTGCGTGCGCACGTCCAACCCCTTGGCGCTGCGCCCGACCACCTCAAACTCCGCCACTTCGCCGTTGTACAGAGGAATGCGCTCCGCCGTAACCCGCGCGGCCAGCATAACCAGCAGCGCACCCAGCAACACGACGAACCGAGCCCCGAGACCACAACCGGCGCCGCTTGACCACGAAAAACCAGTAGGCATGGGTTGACAGGTACTAACCATACGCTTATTGTCATACAACGTGACAATTTTTACATGTCTGTCAACCGTTGTCATTAGCGTGTCTACTTCGCGGTAGCTTGGGAAACAGGAGCAGCAAGACCATGATTCTAACCCTCCGTGAACTGGCGCAGATGCTGCGGGTGAATGAGCGCACTATTCTGCGAATGCTGAAGAGCGGCCAACTGCAGGGCGCCAAGATCGGCGGACAATGGCGGTTCAACAGCAGCCAGATCGACGGCCTTTTCTTCCCTGGAGAACCGCCGCGCGAGAATGCCGAGGACATCCCCCTGGCGGAGTTGACGCGCTCACACATCGGCATCCCCATCAGCCGGGTGATGAGCGACACCCGTATGGTGCTCTCGCTCACGGGGCGCAACCCCGAAACGGTGATCGAGGAACTGACCAACCCACGCATGCTGAACCCTGTCCTTCTGGACGTCTCCGACCTGCGCCTGAAGTGCGTGGCGCGGGAAGAACTGCTGAGCACAGGCGTGGGCAGGGGCGTGGCGCTACCTCACCCCCGCGATCCGGTGACGACGCTGCGGGCACCGGCCGTCATCGTCTTCGGCCGCTCCGCGGAGGGCGTCGATTTCAAGGCGGCCGATGGCAAGCCCGTCCATTTGTTCTTCCTGATGTGCTCACAGAGCATTGAGCTTCATCTGCACCTCATGGGACGCATGGCACGCCTGCTGAGGCAAGACGACTTCATCGCGCAGTGCCTGACCTCCGCCACGCCTCAGGACGTCATGCGGCTGGTGATGGAATCAGAGCGCGACGAGTTCTTGGCGCAGGCCTGAACCGTCAACCCGCGGGTCAAACGACGCCGTCGTCCTCGCCGCGACCACTGAACCCCATCCCTGTAGCATAGGGCGGGTAGGTGGTCGACGGACGGCGTGTCTGCGTATCACCCCGCCGACACTTGGCGGCTTTGCGGGCAATCCGCTTCTCGTCCGCCGAGTACCTCACGACGTCAATATGCACGTCGCCTAGTAACTCCTCCAACCCCAGCTTGTCGGCCATCTCGCTACGCACGCGTTCCTTCAGTCCGTCCTTCAGATGACGCACACTCGCCATCGGTACGGCATTCACGCGCAGGCGGATGTCGGTAACCCGCTTGCGACGCAGCAATACCACGCCCAAGAGCTCCACATCGCGGAACTCCGCCACGATCCGCTGCAGAAAATCCCGGATCGCCGAAGCGGCGATGATCAGGTTACCACCCTCGCTCTCGATACACATCGAACGGCACGCCCGGCGCCGGTGCAGGATCATCCAGGCGAGGAGCAGTAGGCCCAACGGCAGGACCAGGCCAAGCCCCAGCCCACACATGAAGCCCTCGCCGATCGCCCGCTCCGTACACTCGCCCCAAAAACCCTTGTACCATGTGGTCACATCGGCCATCGTCAGCATGTCAAACACTCCTTGCATGTCCCGGCGCAAGCCGGGCGACCGGGAGCCCGCGCCACTCCGCCCCCAGCGGACACTCAGGCCTCACCCTTGCGCGAGGGAACGGCGTCCTCCAGGTCATGCACCAGCACGTTGACGCGGTTCACGTGCTTGCCGGTAAGCTCCTCCACCCGGAGCCGAACCACCTCCTGAACCGCCTGCGCCACACCTGGAATGCGCACGCCGAAACGAAAAACCAGGGTGACCGAGATGTTGACCGAGTCCTCGTCCAGGTCGATCACCATGCTGCTTTCGTAGCTGCGCTTTGCAATCATGCCGGCGATGCCGCCGACCAGGCTGCCGCTGGCAAAGCGTACCACCCCGTCGACCTCGAGAGAATACTTCCGCACCACCGCCGCGATCACATTCTCGCTGATCTTGATGGTGCCACCCTCGGTCTCCTCGTCCATGGAGAGGTCGCGTGTCCCCAAGACCTGAGAACGCAGACGCTCCGCATCCTCCAGACGCTGGGCCTCCGTCATTCGCCCGCCGTTCATCACAGTGCCTCCTTATCCTCGACCGTTTGGCGCCAGCCCATCACAGCGGCTCCGCCTCCAGCAGCTTTTCGATGTAGCCCGTATGGTACTCCCCGCGGCGGACACCCTCGTGGTGCAACAGATGGACCGCGAAGTCGATGGTGGTCGACACCCCCTCAATGGTGAACTCCTGCAGCGCTCGCACACAACGCGCCAGCGCCTCTTGCCGGTCCTCACCGTGGACGATGAGCTTGCCAATCATACTGTCGTAGTAAGGCGGAATCACGTATCCCGCATAGGCGTGCGAATCCACCCGAACCCCGGGACCGCCGGGAGGATTGTACACCTCAATCCGGCCCGGACACGGCGCAAAGTTGCGCGCTGGATTCTCGGCGTTGATGCGCACTTCGATGGCGTGACCCCGGAAGTGAATGTCCTCCTGGCGAAAACGCAGAGGCTCGCCCGCGGCACAGCGGATCTGCTCCTTGACCAGGTCAATGCCCGTCACCATCTCCGTCACCGGATGCTCCACCTGGATACGAGTGTTCATCTCCATGAAGTAGAAGGACCCGTCGGCGCTCAACAAGAACTCGATCGTCCCCGCCGTCGCATAGTTCACAGCCCGCGCCGCTTTCACCGCCGCCTGCCCCATCGCCTGACGCGTACCCTCGTCCAGAGCGATGCAGGGCGATTCCTCAATGAGTTTCTGATGCCGACGCTGCAAACTGCAGTCGCGTTCCCCCAGGTGAATGACGTTACCGTGCCGGTCCGCCAAAATCTGGAACTCCACGTGGCGCGGGTGGACGATGAACTTCTCCATGTAGACATCGCCACAGGCAAAGGCCCGCTCAGCTTCGTTGCGGGCGGCGTGGTAACTCCGCACCAGACTACCATCATTATGCACCACCCGCATGCCCTTACCGCCACCGCCAGCCACCGCCTTGATGATGACCGGATAGTCCATCTCGTGGGCCAGCCTCAAGGCCTCTGCTTCGTTGGCGATGATGCCCTCACTACCGGGAGTCACCGGCACCCCAACCGCGGTCATGGTCTTGCGCGCCTCAGCCTTGTCTCCCATGCGACGGATGGCGTCTGGACTGGGGCCGATAAAGCCGATGTTGCAGCTCTCGCAGACCTCGGCAAAGTGCGCATTCTCGGCCAGAAAACCGTACCCCGGATGGATGGCGTCCACATCACAGATCTCCGCCGCCGCCACAATCCGGTCAATCCGCAGGTAGCTCTCTTTGGCGGGAGCCGGGCCAATGCACACCGCTTCGTCAGCCTCCTGAACCGCCAGCGTCCGCTCGTCAGCTTCCGAGTACACCACAACACTGCTGATGCCCATCTCGCGGCAGGCACGCACAACGCGCAGCGCGATCTCCCCGCGGTTCGCTATTAGTATCCGTGAAAACATGAATTCGCCCCACACCAGAACACCAGACCACCGGTCAGGCCTCCCCAACGCCTGCCCTCACCGCCGACCGCCGGCCACACCGATACCCCCCGGCACCTCAGCCGCTCCCCGGTCGACCTGCAACCCACCGCTCCTACGCCGACTCCAGCTCGAACAGCGGCTGGCCAAACTCAACCGGAGTGCCGTTCTCGACCAGTACACGACGGATCACCCCGCTCAGTTCCGCCTTGACTTCGTTCATGACCTTCATCGCCTCGACAATGCACACCACCGTCTCCGGTCCCACCGTATCGCCAGGCCGCACGAAAGGCGGCGCATCGGGGGCCGGAGCGAAGTAAAATGTGCCGACGATCGGCGAGGTGATCGCGGCCGCGGCGGGCGCCTCCGCCGGGGGGGCCACCACCACGGCCGACGCCGGCGGTCCAGCAACGGCCGACGCCGCAGACGCCACCGCGTCAAGCAACCGACCACGCTTCAACGTCAGCTTCACCTCCGCACTTTCGAAGCTGACCTCGGACAGATCGTGCGTGCTCATCAACTGGGCAAGCTGGGAAATCTTGCGAATGTCCATGGGACCCCACTTCCTTCCACTGTTAATGCGTGCTCCCGCAACCACTGGGTCAGAGCCCGCAACGCCAGAACGTACCCCGAAACGCCAAAGCCACAGACCTGTCCGACACACACAGGAGCCGTCAAAGACCGCTGCCGAAACTCTTCCCTCGCCAGGACGTTGCTGATGTGTACTTCCACGGCCGGGATGCCGGTCCCCTCGATGGCGTCGCGCAATGCCACGCTGGTGTGAGTGTAGGCGCCGGCATTGATGATCAGCCCGTCCATCACCCCCATGGCCTCGCCGATCCAGCCCACCAGATCGCCTTCATGATTGCTCTGCCGACAGTCCACCTCACAGCCGAGTTCGTCGGCCGCCTGACGCAGCAAACTCTCGACCTCCGCCAGAGTACGGTTCCCGTATATCTCGGGAGACCGACGTCCCAGCAAGTTCAGGTTGGGACCGTTCAACACCAAGATGCGCAGTCGCTGTTCCATCGAGCCTTCCATCGCCTCACCATGCCTACGGTTCAGTACCGCCACCCGGCGCCGCCGTTCGGCACACTATAGCACGAACTCCCGACCCTGGCCAAGCCAGGCTCCGGCAAGGGGCGCAAGTCAGCTCCGTAGGGGTTTGCTTGTATGAGACTTGCAGCAACCTCGTATGACCCAAACCGCTTCCCATTCCGCCCCTCGTCCGCCGCGGCGGACGAAGGGCGTTGGAGGG
>CAIZKT010000798.1:0-7849 GCA_903933565.1 uncultured Victivallales bacterium
CCCATCCTTATTGCACAGGTCGAGAAAAACCGCCCTCCAAAGCGTGCCCTCAGAGCCGGACGCCAATCTTCACTGGCATTGCGGATCGACACCCTCACCGCGTTGCAGGTTGCGCGAGAGACCGGTACCTTTGTCGCCGATGGCACCGCGGAGTACGCCGTTTCGCCCGCTGAACAACAGAGCATTACGAACCACCAAACACACGAAACACACGAAAGTCGACCTGCGGAAGCAAAGCCTCTTTCTCTCTGTTTCCGAACCCCTTGCGTGTATTTCGTGCCTTTCGTGGTTAATGAAGGAATCCCATGCAGACGCTGACCCCAGCCGACCCCGAGACCAAGTCCGCCGATATCCTGGCGCAGAACGTCGAGCAATTGCGGGCGCTATTTCCCGAGGCCTTCACCGAGGGCAAGATCGATTTCGAGGTCCTGAAGCAGCTCCTTGGCGCCACGGTGGACGAGCGCGAGGAGAAGTACGGCCTGAACTGGCATGGCAAGCGCCGCGCCCGGCAGCTGGCCCTTACGCCCTCGGCCGGCACGCTGCGGCCCTGTCCCGAGGACAGCGTCGACTGGGACACCACCCAGAACCTGATGATCGAGGGCGACAACCTGGAGGTGCTCAAACTCCTGCAGAAGTCCTACGCCGGCAAGGTCAAGCTCATCTATATCGACCCGCCCTACAACACCGGCAAGGATTTCGTCTACCCCGACAACTTCCAGGACAACATCCGCAATTACCTGGAACTGACCGGTCAGGTGGAGGGTGGGCGTAGGATCAGCTCCAACACCGAGGCCAGTGGCCGGTTCCATACCGATTGGCTGAACATGATGTATCCGCGGCTCAAACTGGCGAGGGACCTGCTGCGAGAAGATGGGGTCCTGCTGGTCAGCATTGACGACCACGAGATGTGCGCACTCCGAATCCTCCTTGATGAGGTCTTTGGGGCGGAGAACTTCATCTCCACCTTCGTGTGGAAGCGAAAAGCAGGAGGTGGTGATGACAGCCAGCACGTCGCGGCGGAACACGAATACGTATTGTGTTTCGCCCGCGACGATGGGAAGGCCGGGATCGCCTCAATCCTTCACGAAAGCCCGGCGATGACCGCCAAGTACAACCGCTCTGAGAACGGCAGACGCTACTATCAGGAGCGCCTAGACAAGACGAGTCTCACCTACAGCGCATCAATGGACTTTGAGATTGGGTGCCCTGACGGAACGCTGATAAAGCCTCCTCAGCCGAACCCCCAAACACCCACGACGATCTGGCGCTGGAGCAAGTCCACCGTTAGGGACCGAAGAGACGAACTGATCTTCGAGCGGGACAAGAAGACCGGTGAGTGGAGGATATACACGCGCACCTGGGAGTCCCTAGACGGTGTCACGCCAAGGAGCCTTCTGGTCGACGCTGAGCACGGAAGGAATCGCGACGGAACGCAGGACCTCGCAGACATCCTTGGCCCGAAGGTCTTCACCAACCCAAAGCCGCTGAAACTCCTGCGACACCTCCTGAACATCGCTTCTGGCGACAAGGACTCCCTCGTTCTCGACTTCTTTGCGGGTTCCGCAACAACGGCGCATGCACTCTGGGATCTGAACGTTGTGGATGGTGGTCAGCGGCGTTTCATCATCGTTCAAGTTCCAGAGCCTTCAGGCCGTGACGACTACCCTTCCGTCTCTGAGATCACCAAAGAGCGCCTGCGGCGCGCCGGCAGGAAGATCAAGGACGAGAACCCGCTGTTCCCGGGCGATCTCGGCTTCCGCGTCTTCAAGCTCGACTCCAGCAACATCCGGGCCTGGGACCCCAGCGCGGGAACGCTTGCCGACACGCTCGAACAGCACCAGGAACACCTGAAGGCCGGCCGCACCGAGGCAGACATCCTCCACGAACTGCTACTCAAGCTCGGCCTTGACCTGTGCGTGCCCATCGAGAAGCGCAGCATCGCCGGCAAGGACGTGCATGCCATCGGTGGCGGTGTGCTGTTGGCCTGTCTGGTCACAGAGATCACACGTGATCAGGTCGAGGCCCTGGCGCAGGGCATCGTCGCCTGGCACCAGGAGCTGGCCCCGGCCGGTGACACCACCTGCGTGTTCCGCGACAGCGCCTTCGCCGACGACGTGGCCAAGAGCAATCTCGCGGCCATTCTCAACCAACACGGGCTGACCACCGTGCGGAGCCTGTAGAAACGACAGGGGACTGTAACCGCCATGGGGACAGAGAATCGAGAACCGGAGGACTCCCTGCCGGCAGGCGCGCCCCAGGAACTGGTAGCGCAACTCCGGACGCTGATCCAGGAAGCCCGGCGGCAGGCGCTACGGGCGGTGGACACTGTTCAGGTGCGCACCTGCTGGGAGGTTGGGCGGCATATCGTGGAGTTTGAGCAGGCCGGGGCTGAACGGGCGGAATATGGCGTTCACTTACTGCCCCGGCTGGCGGGACGTCTGACGGCGGAGTTCGGCAGGGGCTTCGACGCATCGAATCTGCGTTACATGCGCCTGTTCTACCAGGCATTCCCGAAGTGTGACGCGCTGCGTCATGAATTGAGCTGGACGCACTACCGCTCGCTGCTCAAGGTCGAGGATGCGGCGGCCCGCCAGTGGTACATGGTCGAGGCGGCGACCCAGAACTGGAGTACGCGGGCACTCGATCGGCAGATCAGTACGCTCTACTACGAGCGTCTTCTGGCCAGCCAGGATCGCCTGGCTGTGCGCGCTGAGGCCGGGGAGAAGATCGGTGCATTGGCCGTGAGCCCGAGGGAATTCGTCCGTGATCCGGTGCTACTCGAATTCCTGGGTATGCCGGACACGGGTCGCCTGCTGGAATCGAATCTGGAACAGGCCCTGACTGACAATCTCCAGGCCTTTCTGCTCGAACTGGGCAAGGGGTTCGCCTTCGTCGCCCGCCAGCAACGAGTCAGCACCGAGTCCAGGGACTTCTACCTGGATCTGGTATTCTACAACTACCTGCTCAAGTGCTTTGTCCTGTTCGACCTCAAGACCGGCGAGCTCACGCACCAGGACATTGGCCAGATGGACATGTACGTACGCATGTACGACGAACTGCGGTGCGGCCCCGACGACAACCCCACGGTGGGTATCATCCTGTGCGCCCGCAAGGACGCTTCGGTGGTGCGATACTCCGTGCTGCATGGACATGAGCAGTTGTTTGCCAGCAAGTACCGGCTTGTGCTGCCCAGCGAGGCCGAGTTGCGGGCCGAACTGGATCGGGAACAGCGCCTGCTGGCAGAGCCAGGGCCGCAAGACGACGGCGCCAGGGGGCCGGATCAGGCATGAAACTGCACTTCGAGCCCAACCTCGACTACCAGCTCCAGGCGGTCGCGGCCGTCTGTGACCTGTTCCGCGGGCAGGAGACCTGCCGCACCGAGTTCACGGTTACGCGGAATGCGGTCGGCGGCGCGTTCCTGCCCGGCCAGGAGAGCGACCTGGGCATCGGCAACCGGCTGACGCTGCTGGATGATCAGGTGCTCGGGAACCTGGCCGACATCCAGCTCCGCAACGGCCTGCCGCCGTCCGGCTCACTGGTGTCCGGCGATTTCACCGTGGAGATGGAAACCGGCACCGGCAAAACCTACGTCTACCTGCGCACGGTCTTTGAGCTGAACCGGGTATACGGCTTCACGAAGTTCGTGATCGTGGTGCCATCGGTGGCGATCCGGGAGGGCGTGTACAAATCGCTGCAGATGACCGAGGAGCATTTCCGCGGGCTCTATGCCGGCGTGCCCTTCGACTACTTCATCTACGACTCGACCAAGCTCGGCCAGGTGCGCAACTTCGCCACCAGCTCGCAGATTCAGGTCATGGTGGTCACCGTCGGCGCCATCAACAAGAAGGACGTGAACAATCTCTACAAGGACAGCGAGAAGACGGGCGGCGAGAAACCCATCGACCTGATCAAGGCGACGCGGCCCATCCTCATTGTGGACGAACCGCAGAGCGTCGACGGGGGTCTGTCCGGGGCTGGCAAGACGGCGCTCGGCGCCATGAACCCGCTCTGCACCCTGCGGTACTCGGCGACGCACGTGGACAAGCACCACATGGTGTACCGCCTGCACGCGGTGGATGCCTACGAGAAGCGGCTGGTCAAGCAGATTGAGGTCGACTCGGGCGTGGTGGAGGACGCCTTCAACCGGCCCTATGTGCGGTTGTTGGCCGTGACCAACAAACGGAACGTCATCTCCGCACGGCTCGAACTCGACCTGCAGACTGCCGGCGGCGTGCGCCGACAGGAGGTCACGGTGCAGGACGGCGATAACCTAGAGCTGACCACCCAGCGCCCCGTCTACCACGACTGCCGCATCGGCGAGATCCGGGTCGGCAAGGATAGCGAGTATGTCGAGTTGCGCGTGCCCGGCAGCGAGCACTTCCTGAAGCCTGGTGAAGCCTGGGGCGATATGGACCACCTGGCCGTCCAGCGCGAGATGATCCGCCGCACCATCAGAGAACACCTCAACAAGGAGCTGCGCCTGCGCCCGCAGGGCATCAAGGTGCTGTCGCTGTTCTTCATCGACGAGGTGGCCCGCTACCGCCAGTATGACGCCGACGGCAACCCGCTGAAGGGCGACTATGCCCGCATCTTCGAGGAGGAGTACGGGCGGGCGGCGGCACGGCCGGAGTACACCACGCTGTTCAAGGACGTCGACCTGTCACACGCGGCCGAGGATGTGCACGGCGGCTATTTCTCGATCGACCGCAGGAAGGTCGGGGCCAAGACGGTCGAGGTGCTCAAGGACACCAGGGGCAACACCCAGGCCGACGACGACACGTACAGTCTGATCATGCGTGACAAGGAGAAGCTGCTCTCGCTGGAGACGCCGCTCAAGTTCATCTTCTCACACTCCGCCCTGCGCGAAGGCTGGGATAACCCCAACGTCTTCCAGATCTGCGCCCTCCGTGACCTCCGCAGCGAGCGCGAGCGACGGCAGACCATCGGCCGCGGCCTGCGCCTGTGTGTGAACCAGGAAGGCCAGCGGCTGCGGGGCTTCGAGGTGAACCGGCTCACCGTGATCGCCACCGAGCGCTTCGAGGACTTCGCGGAAGGCCTGCAGAAGGAGATCGAGGCCGACACCGGCATCCGCTTCGGTGTGGTGGAAGAGCACCAGTTTGCGGCGGTCACCGTGACCGGCGCCGACGGCAAGGCCGCACCGCTGGGCTTTGAGCAGTCCAAGGTGCTGTGGGAGTACCTGAAGGCGCAGCACCTGGTCGACGCCAAGGGCAGGGTCCAGGACGCACTGCGGACGGCCCTCAAAGACCGGACCCTGGTCCTGCCGGCACCCTTCATGCCGCAGCTTGCCCAGATCCATGAGATTCTGCGGAAAGCCGCTGGCCGACTGGAGATCAAGAACGCGAACGAGCGTTGTCAGGTGCGCCCGCGCCAAGCGGTCCTGCACAGCCCCGAGTTCAAGGCCCTGTGGGACCGCATCAAGCACAAGACTACGTACCGCGTGCAGTTCGACAACGAGAAGCTGATTGAGAGCTGTACGCTGGCCCTGCGTGACGCCCCGCCCATCGCCAAGACGCGGCTGCAATGGCGCAAAGCTGACCTCGCCATCGGCAAGGCCGGGGTCGAAGCGACGGAGCGCGAGGGGGCTGCCACCATCGTGCTGGACGAAGCCGGCATCGAATTGCCCGACCTCCTCACCGAGTTGCAGGACCGCACCCAACTGACCCGCCGCAGCCTCTACCGCATACTGACGGGCAGCTTGCGGCTCGAGGATTTCAGGCGCAACCCTCAGCAGTTCATCGAGCTGGCCGCCGAGGCCGTCAACCGCTGCAAACGCCTGGCCCTGGTCGACGGCATCAAGTACCAGCGCCTGGGCGACGAACAGTACTACGCGCAGGAGTTGTTCGAGCAGGAGGAGCTGACCGGCTACCTGAAGAACCTGATGGACGCCGGCAAGTCGATCCACGAGAAGGTGGTGTTCGACTCCGAGACGGAGGCCGCCTTTGCCGACGCGATGGAGAAGAACCTGGCCATTAAGGTCTACGCTAAGTTGCCGGGCTGGTTCCGGGTAAACACCCCGCTGGGAACCTACAACCCGGACTGGGCAGTGCTCGTCGAGCAGGGTGGGGGTGAACGGCTCTATTTCGTAGTTGAGACCAAGAGTGGCCTGTATACCGACGACCTAGGCGACCGCGAGAGCGCCAAGATCGAGTGCGGCAAAGCCCACTTCAGGGCGCTGGAGGTCGGCGAGGCCCCGGCGCAGTACGTCGTCGCACGCTCCGTGATTGACGTACTCTCCCACGCCTGAGTGCGAGCTGCGACCGCCATCACCCAATGGACGCCCCCCGCCGCCGTACCCATGGCCGAAGGCCGATGGTCGGCGCGCGGTCGGGAGGACGCCACCGCCCGCCGAGGTCAGGGCATGACGAACTCATGCTCCGGGTGCTTGACCGTGAGTACCGGGCAGGGCGCCTTGCGCACCACCTTCTCGGCCACGCTGCCCAGCAGGGCATGGGCCAGTCCCGTGCGGCCGTGCGTGCCCATCACGATGAGATCGACCCCGTGTGTCCTGGCCATCTCGACGATGCGTGGGAAGGGGTTGCCCTCTGCCAGCAGCCACTCCGTCTGCGGCAGCTCGCGGCGCACCGCCTCCGTGATCGCAGTCAGGTTCTGGACGCAGGCTTCCTTCTGCCGTTCCAGGATGTCGACGGGCAGGACAACCTCCGGGGCGAGGTAGCTCATGGGCAGCTCAACGACATGCAGGAGAAGCAGCTTCGCATCGTGCGCCTGGGCAAAAGCCCTGGCGTAGAGCAGAGCATGCTCGGAATTCTCCGAGAAATCCAAGGGACAGAGGATCGTGCGAATCTCGATTTTCATGTTCATCTCCCGATGGTCGACCCAGTACAGACCGAACGCCGCCCGCCGCCACCGACAGGCATCGGCAGAGCGGTTCCCGTACCCGCTTGGACACGGCCACCTTCGATTGGGTCCCCACCGTCGGCAACCAGGATAGGCAGGGCAACCTCGGCAGCCGCCAGCGCCCGCTGGCATTCCTACGATAGCACGCTTGACAGGGGTGCGGCAGGCCTCTAGGCTGTGGCACAGTCGGCGCCATGCTATGAACCGCAATGAGGGCAACCCGATGCTGCGGATTGAGCCACTCGATCACGAAGCTGCGGCGGTACGGGAGCGCCTCTTCGCGTTCCTGGCGCCCCACGAGTCCTATGGCCTGTTCATCCTGGGCAACCTGAACACGCGGTTCCCCGGCACGCATCTCTACGCCGCCGTGGAGGGTGAACGCTGGCTGGGCGTGGCCGGCTACTACGACGGCCCGCGCAGCCTTATTCCGTTCACCCTGGATGTGGCGGTCGCCACGGCGCTGGCGGAACAGGTCCTGGCGGTCCATCCGACCCCGGAGTGGCTGCTGGGGGCGGCCTTTGCCGCTGAACCCGCTCTGGCCGTTCTCGTCCAACGCGGCTTCACGGTGCTCAACCACCCACGGCACGTGTTCATGGAGGCGCCCTTGGGGCAGACATTGGCGCTACCGCGGAGTCCGCACGAGGAGCACGTCCGCCTCATGCGGCCTGGCGATGGGGAGTCCGTAGCGAGGCTGTTGCGGGTGTTGCGCGACCCCACCAACCAGGCCTCGGTGACCGCCGAGGAGAGCGCTCGTGCCGAAGCGAACCCCCTGCGCGTGGTGCTCGAGGTGGACGGCCGCATCGTCGCCACTGCGGGGACGAATGGCATCGGCATCCGGGCGTTCCAGATTCTGGGGGTGGTGACTGACCCGGCGTACCGTCGACGGGGTTTTGCCCGGGCGGTCTGTACGGCCCTGATCCGACGCCTGCACGAGCAGGGCGCCCGGCACAGCGTGCTTTTCACCGACGTCACC
>CAIZKT010000799.1:0-3866 GCA_903933565.1 uncultured Victivallales bacterium
CCGAAGCGCCCCTTTGGGGCTGAATACCTCGGCCCATCCGTATTGCACAGGTCGCAAAAAAGGGCAAGCCGGGGGACTTGCGCGCCGCCCGAGCCCAGCTCTAGTTACGAAGCCGCCGAAAGCACCGCGCTGAGCCCCGGCGCTGCCGCGCCCCACCGTGGCAGACAACTCGCCTGGCCAGCGCCGGTCCCCCGGCACAGGAGCAGCACCCATGGCAGCCTATCGCGTCGCCTTCATCGGTACCGGCAAGAAGAAGCCGCGGGGGGACCTCAACGGCTACTTCATGGCCTACCAGCACGCCCCCGGCTACCGGAAGCTGCCGGACTGCGAACTGGTGGCCTGTGCAGACATCGTCCGCGAGCACGCCGAGGCCTTTGCCGCCGAGTTCAGCGTGCCGCGGGTCTACACCGACTACCGCGAACTGCTCGAGCGTGAGAAGCCCGACATCGTCAGCATCTGCACCTGGCCCCATCTCCATGCCCAGATGACCCTGGACTGCATCGCCGCGGGGGTGCCGGCCATCCACTGCGAGAAGCCCATGGCCCTGACCTTCGGCGAGTGCCGCGCCATGCTCGCTGCCGCCGAGGCCGCGCCCGGCACCAAGCTGACCTTCAACCACCAGCGCCGCTTCGGAGCCCCCTTCCGCCAGGCGCGCGAACTGCTTACCGCGGGCGCCATCGGCACGCTGCAGCGTCTGGAGTCCTCTGCCGGCGATCTCTACGACGGCGGCTGCCACTGGGTGGATTTGCTGAACTACCTCAACGGCGAGACCGCCGCCGAGTGGGTCATCGGCCAAATCGACGGCCGCGAACCGCGCCTCGCCTTCGGGGCGCCGTCCGAGTACCAGGGCGTCTGCCACCTGCGCTACCGCAATGGCGTCATGGCGGTCATCTTCACCGGCGGCGCCTGCCGCGACTTCGGACCACCGTTCCGCCTGGTCGGTAGCGAGGGCCTCATCGAGATCGCCTGGGATCCCAGCCCCGGTCCCATGCTGCGGCACCTGCGCTGGGGCGGCGGCTGGACCCCCGTGGACTGCCACGGCGAGAACCTGCACGGGCCGGGCTACATCGACCGCGCTATCGCCGACATCGTCGACTGCCTGCGCAGCGGGCGCACTTCCGAGCTCTGCGTTCAGAACGAGATGAAGGCCATGGAGATCGTCTTCGGCTGCTACGAATCCTGCCGCCGCCGCGGCCGCGTGGACCTGCCCATGGATATCACCGACTCGCCGCTCATCGCCATGATCGAGAATGGCGATCTCAGGTGATCGGAGGCAGGTCGCTTGGCATCTCGCCGGTCCCGACGAAGGGGTCGACGAGTCCCTCTCAACCCCCGCCCGCTCACCGGCTATCCTGGCGAAAAGCGGTGAACAGCGTCAGGGCATAGGCCGCGGCAGTCAACCCCAAACCAACGAGGAACGCTCCGCCCATAGCCTCCACCCCAGCCGCTGACAGGTGATAGACGTACGTGAGCCCGCGGGTCGGCAATCCCGCCGTCACCACCGGGATCAGCCAGCGAACCACCGTCAGTTCAGCCATAGAGATGACCGTAACCAGAACCGCAATCCACGGCCTGACCTGCCCAAGCACATGTCCGGCATAGCATAGAACCAACACGAATAACGGGGCCATCAGATTAATCGCCTGCCCTTTCGTATCGATGAGGCTGAGATGCGCCAGGACACACGAGAGCGCCCCCATGGCCATCCAGCCGTAAGCCAGGCGTCGGGGGAGCGGGGCTTTCCAGCGCGGGCGGTGGCGCCAGCCCAGGGCCAGGGTCGCAACGCTCGCCGCCAGCGTAAGACCGCCCAGGAAGGTATGCTGATAGAATCGCAGCCAGAGGTTACCCCAGAGTTGCACCAGGTCCATATCCATATCCGCCGTCGCCCCTGAAACCACTGACGGCCAAGGCACCGACCCCAACGCTTCCAGCAGCGGTAACGGGACAAGGAGCGAAGACAGCACCATGTCGACCCGTGACATGATGTAACCGCCCGCCGACAAAGCCAGCGGCTGGGAAACCGTCGTTGCCGGGTGAAGCACGGCCGCCCATCCGAGTCGCATCCCCATGCAGACATTCCACGGCACGACCAGCACCAGGACGGCCATCACGGCCCCCCCCCAGAATTCCCGGTTCAAGGCTCGTCCCTTCCACAGGCGGAGATAGATCTGATCGACAAACAGCCAGCCGACATACAACAGCATCGAAGGATGGCACATGTAAGCCGTCACGCCAAACCCCGCCGCCAGGACCCCCAGGTACCGTCCCTCCTGCAGATTCGCAGCCCGGGTCCGGCCGTAGAAGTAGACCGCCAGCAGGACAAAGAACGTGCCTATCATCTTGGGCTCAGGGGTCGAAACCAAGCGCAGGACCGCGGGAGAAACGAGCAGCAATAACAAGGAAGCAAAAACCGCCCGCGCTCCGAATAACAGCCCCGCCCACAAGCGCACGATCCAGAAAACCCAGGAGTTGACCACCAGAATAACGATCTGGTAGCAGAAATAGTCGTCACCAAGCAAACTGAGGAAGAAGGACCCGAACAAGGAAAGAAACGGGGTACGGTGAACCAGGTAATCCAGACGCATGCCCGCGGCAAAAGCCGAAATCGGGGCGAGGTTCAGATAGACCGCGGAATTGGGGTAGTACAGACCCCAATCCGCGGTGAATGCCGTCTCGTAACTCGGCTCTAACATGAGCAGTTCAAACAGGTAGAGGACAAAGAATATCCAGGCCAGGAAGCCGCTTCCCGACGGCAGCATGCAGCGCGTAAATCGGCCATTGCGGTGCAACCATGCGCCGAGTCCCCCCACGAGAAGCGCATACAGAATTGCATTCGTCAGCGCGGGCGGAGTCTGCAACCCCCAGGTGATCAGTTGCAGCACGGCAATGGCAATGAAGGAGAACGCCATGGCCACCAGGGTTGAGTCCTTTCCCACTTCCAACTTGCCCCGGACCTCAGGCGGCAACGCCGCCAGGATGCAGTACCCAGGGATGATGGTGGCAAGGATCGTAATCAGCAGAATGGCACACAACCCCAGCACGTGTTGCCTTTCCTGACCTCGGCGCGAACCTAGGGCAGATGGCTCGCCCCTACAGGGCTCAAACTCATAACCTTCCTATTCCCAAGGCGCTGCCCTGGGCTGACGGTTTGTGCCCCTTCGGGGCGGCAGAACGGAGACCCTGGCGGGCGGGGTGATCTCAGGTGATCGGGGGCAGGTCAGTCGGCATCTCGCCGGTCTCGACGAAGGGGTCGACGAAGGCGGAGGTGAACTCGTAGCCGTCGGCAAAGTCCACCAGGGAGTCTTCGGGCGTCCCGCTCAGCAGCCCCGCGCCGATCAGACTGAAGACCAGACGGCCGAAGTCCTCGGTCCGCCGAATGTTCCATTCGCCGAGCACCCGGCAGGCCAGGGGGCCAAACTCGTCCAGGGCCAGGTCGCGCAAGGCCTCGAGCAGTTCCGGGCCGCGGACGTGCTGCCGAGCGCCCTCGGCGCCGACCTCGGCGCTGCGCCTCTGCTGGGCTCGGGCCAGGCCAGCAAAGACGAACAGGTAGGCTTCCCGCGGGTGTCGCGGATCCTGGCGCACCAGGTCCCGTATGCCAGCCTCGGTATCGGCTTCTTGATCCATAGGTGTTCAGGGTTCGGGGTGGGCGGGTGAGGTCCGCCGTCTCGCCGTTTCCCCGTCTCGCCGTTTCCCCGTCTCGCCGTTTCCCCGTCTCGCCGTTTCGCCGTTTCGCCGTTTCGCCCTCTCGCCGTTTCGCCGTTTCGCCGTTTCGCCCTCTCGCCCTCTCGCCCTCTCGCCGTCTCGCCGTTTCGCCGTCTCGCCCTCTCGCCCCCCCTCGCCGTCTCCCTCTCCGTCTCCTCCAGTCG
>CAIZKT010000800.1:0-1635 GCA_903933565.1 uncultured Victivallales bacterium
CTGCGTGGCCGCCGCGGCGCCGCCGCAGCGGCGCCCTCCAACGCCCCTCGTCCGCCGCGACGGACGAAGGGCGGAATGGGAAGCGCCTGGTGTCATAAGAGGTTGCTACAAGTCTCATATAAGGGTTCAGGGTTCAGCAGGGCCTCCGGCTTGGAGGCCGGACATAGCCGAATGAGGCTTGCCGACGCGGTTCCCGTTCCGATTCGGCCGTCACGGACGACGAAGTCCTGATAGCCGTCGGGCATATGCTGCTCTCTCTGCCCATGGTGCATCTCGGCGTCGGTAAAATCGTCCGCGAAAACCACTTCCGGGCCGCGTCGCTCATGGGGTCAGCCCTTTTGTCAACCTCCGCCTGCGGGGGGCTTGGCACGCCTCGGCGCCGACAACCGCGGCAGCCACCGCGGTTGTTTCAGTCATCCTTGACGACCGTGCCGCCGCTGGCCGGAGCGCTCTGGCAATGGATGAAGAGATTGCCCTCGGTGACGCACTCCTTCCAGAGTCCCTCGCGGGCTTCCTTGACCGCGACAGCGCAGCGCTCGAAGGTGTTACGGAGGTAGAGATTTCGTGGGAGGCGTCCGGTCGGGTCGGGGACCATGGAGAGTCCTGCCGAGCCCGCTTCGTCGAATCCCGAGACGTGGTTGCCGCTGAGGGTGTAGCGGCCGGCGATACGGATTGCCTGCTGGACCCCGGTTGCCGCGCCCCGGCTGACCAGATTATCCCTGAACTCAGAGGTCTCGCTGCCGAGGCCTTCGAGCGACACCGGGGTCTGGCAGCCGTCCAGGGTGTTGCCGCGAATCTGCCAGTTGGCCGTGGGCGAGCAAAGGCTGAAGCGGTCGCCGGGCTGCAGGTGGCTGCACGCTTCCGCCAGCCGGAATTGCAGGGTATCGTTATCGAAGACGTCGGCGAGACTGGGCGTTGTCGGCTTGCCGACGCCCAGCCAGGTGAGGCGCCACCCTTGGTAGAACCCAGAGTAGCGCCAGGGATAGGGAATGCCCTCGACGGTGAAGCGGGTGGGGTCGATCACGCGGACCACCTTGCCCTCGAGGCGGCTGGCACTCAGCCCCGTGCCGCAGTTCCGGACCAGGTTATCGTGAACTAGCAGGTTTTGCGCCGCGTCGCTCAGCCGGATGCCGCTCGTTTGCGGGTCGGTAACGCCGCGGACGTAGACCTGATTGTTGCTCACGATGGTATCGGAGGTGCTGATGTTCAGCCCTGTGCGCCAGCGGGGCTTGCCATCCACGCAGGTCAGATCGATGAGGTTGCCGCTGATGGTGATGTTCTGGGGCGGGAAGGACCAATGGACCGTGGCGCTCGATGCCGTGATAGCGCTGCCGTTGTAGTTGATAAAGAGGTTATTGGCGACGACGACCTGGGTGGGACCATGGTTGATGGCGATGCCGCCGCAGCGGCCGATACCCTCAAGCACGTTATCGGTCACGATCGCCTGGCCGACCCCGAGTTCCTCGAAGTGCTTGAGTTCGGCCCGAGGCAGGTTGTGCGGGATATCGCCGATGGTGATCGGACCGGAGTTGCGGATGTAGTTGCCGATGATCTTGATGAACCGGCCTGAGCCCTCGTACATGTGCCAGCCCGCGCCGTCCACCCGGCAGTAGAGGATGCTGGTGCTCTCGGCGA
>CAIZKT010000801.1:0-2692 GCA_903933565.1 uncultured Victivallales bacterium
CTCTTCGTGGATGCCGCCAAGGACGACTATCGACTCAGGCCGGAGTCGCCCGCGCTCAAGCTCGGATTCGAACCGATCCCGGTTGATAAGATAGGGTGCTATGCCGACCCGCTGCGGGCCAGTTGGCCGCTCGCCGGCCAGTGAACGCCGGCCGACATCACGTCGGCGGCAGGGGATGCCCTTCCGAGCCAGGCAAGTCCTGGGAGGACCCGCCAGAACGGTGAAGCCAGAGAAGACGAGCATGGACAGACTGACAGACCCCATCCGCCTCTGCCGCCGCGTGTTCGCCGGGCAAGAGGAGCGCATCCCGCTCATCGTCTCGCCGCCATGCGGGCCGCTGCCCAAGGCGGCCGAGTACGAGACCGATACGGCGGCCGCGGTGCGCCGGGCCGCCGCCGCTGTTCAGCCCATGGATGCGTTCCTCGCCCGCGAACCCGTCCGCGGGGTGCCGCGTCGCGGCGGTCGCGGTCTGGTCCTGCACACCCACGCGGCCTCGGTCGACGCAGCGAAGCAGCTCTATGCCGCCTGGCAGCAGCGCGTGAGATAGGAGAAGTTGCGGTTGGTCACTTACAGACCACCAGAGCAGGAGCAAGCAGACCATGCCTGAGATCACGGACCTGAACGCACCGTTGCGTCGGCTCACGCCGCCGCGCGGACACTTCTTCTTCGGCTACTACGATGTGCCGGCGGCGGACGCGCAGGACCGGCACCTTTGCCAGGAGGTCCTGTTCCGCGACCGTTTCCCCACACCGGAGGACGTGGCCACGATCGGCCATGTACCCCTGCCGACGCCCGGGGCGGCAGAGGGGGACTTGCCGTTCACGCCGTTCGCCGAGACGCGGGCCTGGAACTTCCAGCAGGGCGCGATGCTGCAGTGGCTGGGCGGGCAGTCGGACACGTGCCTGTACAACGTCTTCGCAGGCGGGCGCCTCGGCACGTGTATCCACAACCTGGCCAGCGGTGCCCGCCGCGTCCTGCCGTTGCCCGTGGCCAACGTCGCCCGCGACGGCACCCAGGCCCTGTGCATCAACCTGAGCCGGGTCTACGACTTCCGCCCCGGCTACGGCTACGAGGAAGTCCCGGACCCCTTCGCCGACGTCCTGGCGCCGGCGGAAGATGGCGTCAGCGTCATGGACCTGGCGACCGGCCGGCATCGCCAGGTCCTGTCCTATGCGCAGTTGGCGGAGTTTTTGGCCCGCGAGCGCGTGCTTTGCGAACCCCGCAAACTGGTGGTCAACCACATCACCTTCAACCCGGCCGGATCGCGCTTCATGTTCCTGCTGCGGACCTTTGTCTCGGCGCCGGGCCAGCACTGGCTGACGCTGCTGCTGACCGCGGCAACCGACGGCAGCGACCTGCGCCTGCACCCCACCTGGGACATGGCCTCCCACTACCACTGGCGGAACGACGAGGAACTGCTGATCTGGACCTTCACCGGGCCGGAGAAGAAAGGCGCCCTGGTGGTCATCAACGACCGCACCGGCGAACGCACGGTCGTCGATGCCGGTTTCTTCCCCAATGACGGACACTGCTCGTACTCCCCCGACGGGCGCTGGATCCTCTACGACAGCTACCCGGGTGCGAGCACGCCGGACCACCTGCGCTGGCTCGGCGCCTACTCGCTGGACCGCGGCACGGGCTGTACCCTGGGCCGGTTCCGCTCCGAGCCCCTCTTCCGGCAAAAGCCCACCGGCCTCGACAAGAGCAACGTCGACCTGCGCTGCGACCTGCACCCGCGCTGGATGCCGGACGGCCAGTCCATCACCTTCGACTCGATCCACGAGGGCTACCGCGGCGTCTACTGGATGAACCTGAGTGGGCTTGTCTGAGCGTCAGACCTCGCCCCAACCCGCTCACAGCACGTTGCCCAGAGCCGTGAAGGCCGGACCGCAGGAGCATGACGATGGTCCATGGACCTGTGCCGGGTCAGGCGGGAGTTCGGACGCGATTTGACGCTGTGGGGCCGTATGCCAGTGCAGAGCCTCTACGCCCGCGGCACGGCCGCCGACGTGCGCGCACACCTGCACTTCCTGATGCAGGAGATCGCCCCCGGCGGCGGCTTTGTGGCCCCGTTCTACAACATGCTGCACACCCCGCGCGTGACGGAGAACGTCCGGGCCTTCTTCGCGGCCTTCGCTGACCTGAGTTGGCGTGAGCCCGGGCAACGTTAGCGTCCCGATCAAGGAACGCTTGCGGTGGCGATCCAGGACGTGCCGCAGGAGAAGACCCCGCTGCAGCGGAGTGTCGACCGCTTCGGCCACGTGATGCTGTTCATCGTGCCGGGCATCTGTGCCCTGCTGGCGTTGAAGGGGCGGGAAGTGGCGACGGCGGCGCGCGCCGTGTTCGGGGACTGCCGACAGCACTGTCGCGAGGTACAGGAAGGGCCATGGCAGCGACAGCGTTCGCTGTGGATACGCATGAAGCAGCGTTTCGCCCACTTCGTCATGGCGCGCCTCGATCCCTGGATCGCGCGAACCCAGTGGCGGTCGCTGCCGGACTGACGGCGGGCGGCGATGGACAGCGACCGGGAACCCCGCGCTCACTTCAGAAACAACAGCAGGCTCACGGCCATGAGCGCCATCCCGGCCACCAAGCCGTACGTGCACAAGTGGTGTTCACCGTGTTTCTCGGCCGTTGGCAGGAGCTGGTCCAGAGAAATGAAGACCATGATGCCCGCAACCAACGCAAAGAG
>CAIZKT010000802.1:0-9231 GCA_903933565.1 uncultured Victivallales bacterium
GGCCTCGGTGCGGAGGTATGGCAGATAGCTCGCCCCTACAGGGCTCAAACCCATAACCGTCCTATTCCCAGGGCGTTGCCCTGGGCTGGTATGGCAGCGCGCCTTCAGCGCTCCAGACGGACTCCCTTATTGCACAGGTCGTGAAAACCTCGGTATCGGGGTCGGTATCGAGCCTGGCCGCACCCACTAGCGCAGGCCACAACCCGCGCAGCGGGCCATCCCGCAGCGCTCCTGAGGCCATGGGATTCAGCGCCAGAGCGTGTAGCGTGGCGGCTCGCCAGTGCAGAACGAGTACGCCAGTCCGGCCACAACCCCGGTCAGGTAGCCGAGGATCTCCCCGGCAATCAGCCCGGTGAACAGCGGCAGCAGGCGCCGGTACAACTGCGCCCCCCCGTAGCGCACCACCATGCCCTTGATCAGCCAGCCCAGCAGGAAACAGGGCGCAAAACGCCAGGCGGGGTAGGTGCCCCAGATCAGGAAGAGCACCGGGTGGATCGGCCAGCGGGTGTAGCGTACCCGGCCCGCCGCGCACAGCAACACCAGTCCCAGCCCCGCCAGAAACCCCAGCAGACAGGCGCGGTTCGGTTGCAGATGGCGAAAGCGCGCCAGGCCCCGCAATGCCTCCGCCTCGGCGAGCTTGCCGCGGCCGGCCAACTCCTGCTTCGCGGCCAACGCATTGGCGAAGGGGTAGCCCGTCGCCAACTGGGTCCAACCATCGACCGTTTCCAGCCCCCGGTCGTACTGGAAATACAGGGTGACCGGCACCGCAATGCAGAGCCCCAGCACGATGGCCAGCACACACAGGACCGCCGTGCGTCCCAGCTTCAGCCGGTGCCACTCGAGCAGCCGCAGCACGTTCACCATGTACGGCATCAGCGCCTCCCGCGGGTCCAGCAGCAGCACCCCCGAGAGCAGGCTCAGCACCGCGATGGCGCGCGGGCCCAACGCCTCCGAGCCCAGCAGCCCCCAGAGCATGACACAGGGAAAGGTCGATACCTGGATAAAGAACAGGCCAGTCTCGGCGCTGATGCGGCTCATGACCACGAAGATGACGATGGTGCCAAAGGCATAGCCCACCGCCAACGGCCAGTCGAGCCCCGCCGTGCATAGCAGGGCCGTAAACGCGGCCGCGCAGACCATGAACACCCGCAGGGCCCAGACCTGCTCGGGGCCCGCGCTGCCGCGCAGACCGACAGCACGCTTCAGCAGGTTGGCGTAGTAGTAGCGTCCGCAGTAGAGGATGGCCAGCAGCATCCCCAGGTAGGCTCCAAAGTTCACCAGGCTGGCCGGGCGCAGCGACTGGTAGTCGCCGCTCTCCAGGGCGATGCCAACCCCGGAAAATAGCCCCACCACCAGACACCACAGGTACGGCCCGATGCCCAGCGAGAAAGAGACGTCCCCCGCCAGAAAGAAGGCGAAACCGATGGGCATGAAGCGCAGGTTGACGACCAGCAGCCGTCCCCCGCCGCCCTGCATGAAGGTCGGAAAAAGCTTGGCCAGCGGCCAGAAATTCAGGGTCAGCTTGAAGGGCACCAATTCCGGAAACCAGCCCTGCAGATAGTTCCAGGCATAGATGAACCAAATCGCGCCGCAGCCGATCCAGAAGAGGCGGGAGCGCAGCACCGAGCGGACGGTCTCGTGGCCGCGCAGCAGGCTGTCGGCAAAGGTCGCAATGGGGTAAGGCAACTGCTCATGCTGCGCCCACTGCGGGTGAATGGCCAGCGCCAGCGCCACCAGGCCGATCCACAACACCAGCACGATCGGCAGCCAGAAGGCCAGCGTGCGTGTCCACGCCTGCCACGGGATCCGGTCCCACGAGATGTGCTGGTTCCCCTCGCTCAGGCCCTGCACGAACGCTGTCAAGGTCGCGTCTTCGTCCGCGCCGACGTCGGCCAGCATCTGCTCCGGCACCAGCTTGACGATGTTGTGCTCGCGCCAGGCCGGTTCCATCAGCGCGTGATGGTGCGGCAGCATCAGCGAGGCCGTGAAGGTACGCATCAGCCCGAAAGCGGGAATGCAGCAGGCCGACAGCACCAGCGCCAGGATCAGCGCCAGCTCCGCCGGCCGCAGCGCCAGCCGCGCCTGCAGCCGACGCAGTAGCGGGTTGCCCACCGCCACGAACAGGAGCAGCACGCCGTAGATCAGCACCGGCATGTGATCGCTGATCAGCAGGCTCTGATGCAGCACGCAGTCGTTGTAGTAGGTAAAGCCGCAGATGAACGCCGCCGCCAGGAGTCCCAGGATGGCTGCCCGCAGTGTCATCGCCTTGCCGGTGTCCTCGTCTGCGCCATGGTCCTGCCCCGTCGCGTTGCCCCACCCGTCGCCCGACCGCCCGTCGGCACAGTAGCGCCTTGCCAGCCACCGTCAACCGCGGTTCTTGTCGTTTAGCGGCGGGATGCTCCCGTGTTCCTGAGTTCCCGGGCGCCACCCGAGACGTCCAGGGGGTCGGCTTCCAGGCTGTCCGGAAGGGTTCGTAGTGCCGCCTTCAGGCGGTCCTGAAGGAGGACCGCGTGAAGGCGGAACTACAAACCTGGGGATCCACTTCCGCCACTTCTGGGGCAAGCACGAGCGCGCTATGCTGGCCGGGGCTCGGGGGAGAGCCCGCTCGTCCCTGGCGAGGGGTAGAAGGCGGTCGCCTGGCCGTCCGGGGCGTGGAAGACCGAGACCTCAACACCGTAGAGTTGCCGGATCGCCGCCGGGGTAACGACCTCGGCGGCCGGACCGTCACGCACCACGACGCCATCGCACAGCAGGGCAACCCGGGTAGCGGCCAGCAACGCATGCTCGGGGTGATGGGTGGCCTTGACCACCGAATAGCCGTCCGCGGCCAGGGCCCGCAGGTGCGCCAGGAACCTCAGCTGGTTGCCGTAATCGAGGCCGCTGACCGGCTCGTCCATGACCAGAAGCCGGGCGCCCTGGGCCAGGGCTCGAGCAATGAGCGTGAGCTGCCGTTCGCCGCCGGATACTTGCGAGTAGGGGCGCTCCGCGAGATGCGCAATGCCCAGGCGCTCCAGGGTTTCCGCCACGACGCGCCGGTCATCCCGGCTGGGAGCTCGCAGCAGCCCCGTGTAAGGCAGGCGCCCGAGCATGGCGACCTCCTGCACCTTGTAGGGGAAGGGCGTGACGTGCGTCTGGGGGACATAGGCCAGATGCAGGGCCAGTTCCCGGCGTCCGTAGCGGGCCAGCGGCTTGCCGTTCAGGCAGACGGTGCCCGTGCTCGGGCGCGACAGGCCCAGCAGCAGCCGCAGAAGGGTCGTCTTCCCCGCCCCATTCGATCCCAGCAGTGAGACCACTTCGCCCGGGCGGACCGTCAAACTCGCCCCCCGCAACACGGCGCGGCCGTTGTAGGCGAAGTGCAGGTCCCGGGCCTGCAGTTCGAAGGTTGGCGGCGAGGCAGACGTGGGGGTGCTCATAGCCATCCTTTCCGGGCCCGGTGCAGCACGACCAGGAAGGCCGGAACCCCCAACAAGGCAGTCAGGATGCCGATCGGGATCTCGACATTGAAGACCGTGCGCGACAGGCCATCGGTGGCCAGCAGGAACAGGGCTCCCAGGCAGGCACTGGTCGGCAGCAGGCGGAGGTTGCCGGGGCCGACCGCCAGGCGGGCGACATGCGGGATGATCAGGCCGACCCAACCCACCATCCCAGCCAGGGAGACGGTCATGGCCGAGATCAGGGTCGCGACGGCGATTACCCCATAGCGCACGGCGGTGACCGGGATCCCCAGGGAGCGGGCCTCGTCATCCCCCATGGACAGAGCGTCCAGCGCCCGGCCCAGACCGGCGAGCACGACCACCCCCAGGCCCATCGGCAGGAAGACCCAGCCGATGGTGTGCAGGTCAGCCAGTGATAGGTTGCCCATCAACCAGTACTCGATGGCCGGCAGTTTGCTGTAGGGGTCGGCCACGAACTTGGCGACCGACAGCAGGGCGGTGAACAGGGTGCCGCTGATCACACCGCCCAGCACCAGCATGATGATCGAGGCGCCGCCCGCCATGTGGGCGATACCCACCCCGGCCGCTACCGCCACGATCCCCATACCGAAGGCCGCCGCTTGGACCACGAACCAGTGCCCCGAGATCAGGATGCCGAGGGCGGCGCCGAACGCCGAGCCCGCCAGTACTCCCATCAACTCCGGCGACACGAGCGGGTTACGGAACACCGCCTGGTACGCCGCCCCGGAACAGGCCAGCGCCCCCCCCACCAGCACCGCTGTCAGCACCCGCGGCAGACGGATCTGCACAATCACATTGTACAGCAGTTCGAAGCGCTCATGGGGCATCTCTTCCAGCCGGACCGCGGCAAGTACAAAGTGCACAATATCCCGCACCGGCACCGGGTAACGCCCGACCGAGAGCGCCGCCAGCACCGCGGCCCCGAGCAAGACACACAGCAGGATGATCCAGCGCGCATAGGACATGACACCCGTGCTTCTCACTTCAGCAACTGGTCCACGTCGGCATCCGTCAGCTCGACGCCCATGAAGAGCTTGTGGAAGTCCTTGACCTCCTTGCGAATGTCGATGGGGTAATGCTCCGGGTAGAAGAGGTGCGCGAGCCACTGCACCCCCATGATGCGCATGACAGACGGCGGCCGGTCAATCCAGTCGAACGGCGAGCGCGGGATGGTGTAGATGCGGTGGTTGACCACCGCCTTCACGTCCTTCCAGCGGATATCCTTGTAGACATTCGTCACGAAGTCAGGCTCCTGCGAAATGATGACCTCCGGGTCGTACAGGAGCACCTGTTCCAGGCTCACCTTCTCCATGCCCTGGTGGGTCTTCAGATCGCCGTGGTGCACGATGTCGCCGCCGGCCAGAGTGATGGCGTCGGTGTGGAAGGATCCATCCGACTCCGTGGCCAGGCCGTCCGCCGACTCGGCATAGTACACCCGCACCCGCTTCTCGGGCGGGATCGCCGCCACCACTTTCCCCACCTCGGCGAGCACGCGGGTGGCGTAGGCACACATCCGCTGAGCCTGGGCTTCCCGGCCCAGAAGCGTGCCGAGGAACTCGATGCCCGCCGGGTAGTCGGCAATACGGCGCACATCCACGAAGACGACCGGCAGGCCGATCGTGGCCATCTTCGCCTCCAGTTTCGCGGGGTTCATCAGCATCTTGTCGGAGCCGACACCCCCGTTGGCCAGGGCGAAGTCCGGGTGCAGGGCGAGGATGGCCTCAAGGTTCGTCTGGGGGTTCTCGCCGCCCCCGATCTGCGTCTCGATCTCCGGCAGCTTGGCCACCTCCGGCCGCAGAAAGCGCTTCTCCGCCTCCCCAAACGGCAGGCAGCCAGGCTGCAGGCCCAGGATCATCTCGGGAGCGACCATGTAGAGCAGCACATTGGTGTAGGGCTGGGCCGCATAGACCTTGGTGATCGTGTCGGGGAGGGTGACCTTGCGGCCAGCCATGTCGGTGATCTCGCGGGCCTGGCTGGACAGCGCGACCACGGCCAGCAGAGAGCCCAGACAGACTCGGCGTGACAGCGTGCTCTTCATCGGTGCATCTCCTCGAAACCGCCCCCGTCGTCGTGCGCGACCGTGCCCAGTTCACTTCCCGACCGGCTGCAGGCCGATCTGTGCGAGCAAAGCCTGGACCCCAGGGTCCTGGAGAAAACGCACGAACTCTGCCGCCTCGGCCGGCTGGGCCGCGGCCTTCAGGACACTGGCGAAGACCACGGCGCCGCCGTAGAGTCCCTCGTCCAGCGTCTGCACGGTAATGACCTTCGAGTACTCTGCCTTGGTCGGATCGATGGGCAACGGGCAGCCGATGTAGGCGAAGCTGGCGTCGGCCTTGCCGCCCGCCAGATCGCGGTAGCAGTCCTTGATGGTGGGCAGGTAGGTCACCTTCGGGGCGACCTTCTCCCACAAACCAAGCTTGGTCAGAGCATCGTGGGCGTAGGTCCCCACGGAACTGTTGGCGGCGGGGGTGAGCAGAATGGTCTTGACCTCGGGCTTGGCCAGATCCTCGACGCAGGTGACGACATCGCGGCGCGACCGGTTAGCGCAGAGTGCCAGCCTGAAGCGCCCAAAGGCCACTGGCGTCTTCACCTCGACCTTGCCACCCTGGACCAGGAGGTCGGTCTCGACGTGTCCGATCGAGAGGTGGACGTCGGGAGTGGCGCCTTCCTTCAGGATCTTGTCGGTAAGAGCGTCGGCACGGTCGAACTCGAGCTTAAGCTGCACCCCCGGATGACCGGTCTCGTACTGCTCCTTAACCTTGAAGAAGGCCGAGAGCATGCCGCAGGGAACGTATACGGTCAGCACCTTCGCGGTGGCCAGGGGCGGACCCACGGCGTGGACGCTGGAGCCCGCCGCCACGAGCGCCAGCAGGCCAAGCAGCGCGACAAAGGCCGCCCGCGGCCCCCTGGCGCTGCCAAAGTACCTCGATTGCGGGTGCGTCTGCATGGGAAATCCCCTTTCTGCTCTGACTGCCATTCGGCTCTACTTGTAGTTGTCGCGCGGGCGACCGTACTGGTGTTCCACACTGTTGTCCAGGCGCAGGACGAGCATGCCTCCCAAGGGTCCTCCCTGGCGCAAGTGCGGCCATACCGCACACCCATTCTTGAACCAGTCAGAATAGACCCAGGCCTCCGAGTCCAGTCTCAGCGTCAGGGCGCGAGGCGGGAACGCCATCCCAGGCGTCACCGTGCCTGTCCATGAATAGTACCGGTAGCTGATGTTGCCCGCCAGCCAGTTGGCGTCGGTCTCGATGATCGACTCCGGCGCCGCCAACGGCTCGCAGGTCTGCGCGTCAGGGCAGTAGAAAAGGCTGCGCGCCTGACCGGTGTAGGGCCAGAAACCCACGCTGCTCGCCACATGGGGGTTGTTCATCCCCAGCGGGTCGATCGGGCAACACTCCTGGTTGTCCGAGGCATACATGTGGACGGCGAGACCCAACTGGTGCAGGTTCGAGATGCACTGCGTCTCCCTGGCCTTGCCCCTGGCACGTGACAAGGCCGGCAACAGCATCGACGCCAGGATGGCGATGATGGCGATCACCACCAGTAACTCAATCAGGGTGAACGAACGGCGTGACCGTGGCAGGACCGACACTTCCATGGCACATCTCCTGGTTGCTGGCCGGGCGCCTCAGTCCTGACCCTGAGTGCTGCCCACCAGGCCCAGCATACCGGAGCGGTATGTGCGACGCAACCGCTTGATTGTGAACCCTATGTGAAGAGTTTAACAAGGTCCTTAGACTTCACACTTTCCACGGTTTTTCCTCACGGTTTCTTCACGCCTCCTCGCTTGCGCCCCACCGCCTCAGTCCGTAACGTGACCCTTAACTGCTGCAGGCAGTCGGTGAGGTTGAGCAAGGCCGTCTGCCGCCGCCCGAAGGAAGACCATGAGAACCAACGAGGTCGCTTACTGGAACGTGCAGATGATGAAGCGCTGGCGGAAGGGCCCGGCGCTGCTGGCGGCCCGCGACCTGGAAGCGTTCTGGGACGGCAGGACCAATGCCGTTGAGCAGGAGGCGTCGGACCCCTCGTTCCTCGATTACGCGGCGGCACTCGTCGGTTGCATTCAGGCGAAAGCTCGCCCGCTGCCCACCGACACCGGTCTTGAACTGGGGGTTGGGACCGGCTCTCTGGCGCTACCCCTGGCGAGGCGTTTGAGTTCCGTCACCGTGTGCGATGCTTCGGAGCAGATGCTGCAACGTGTGTCGGCCGAAGCCCGTCAGGAGGGCCTGGCCCCCATCGGCGCCGTCCACAGACGGTGGATGGACGTCATGCCCTACAGAGACATCGGGGCCCACGATATCGTGATCGCACACCGCTCCCTAGAGCTCATCGCCTGCGACCGCAGTGGCAGTCCTAACTTCGTCGACTGCATCGCCAAGATGGACCAACTGACCCGCCGTGCCGCCTTCATCATCCCCCAGGCCTTCAGCCTTCCGGACGACGGAGAGTTCCGCGCGCTATTCCCCGAGTGCATGGGGGGGCCGCCGGTACGGTTCTCCGACCTGACGACGCTCAATCTGCTCAGCGCCATGGGCCTCTGTCCGCGCCTTGAGTATGTGTCGATAAGGAAGACGCACCAGTTCCGGTCGATCGACGAAGAAGTGGCGGCGTTCCGCCATTTCTTCCGCCTGGATGGCGTGCGCCGGCTCAAGCGGCTGGGCGAGTACCTGGCAAAGTCTGCCACCCGACAGAGCCACGGCTACTCGCTGCGGACGGTCACCAAGGCCATGGTCATGTGGTGGCCGAAAGAGCCTTGACCCGGTGATCCGCGAGTAGTCGGGAGGATGGCGACGGCAAGCGCCCGGCGGGCCGCGCCTCCCAATGAGCAGCGAAGAAACCGCCGTCGCCATCGACATCACGCAGACCGTGAGGTCACTCGCCCTTGGCGAGCTTCTCGACGCGGTGGTCGAAAGCCCACAGGCCACCGACCGATCCCGCCACCTTTTCCAGCATCTGGGTGTACTCGTCGGCCCACTTCTCCTCCTCGACCTGCTCCTTCACGAACCACTGGAGCGCCTCCACCGTGGCCGGGTCGTCGGCCTGCTGCGCGGCGGTAAGGCAGGCGTAGATGCCCGCGGTGTTGGCGCGCTCGTGCGCCACGGCACTCTTCAGGGCTTCCAGCGGCGAGGCATACTTCATCTTCGGCGCCTTGGTCGCAGGGAGAACCGGCGCCGCACCGCGGTCGAGCATGTACTCGATGATCCTGCCTGCGTGCGCCCGCTCTTCCCCCAACTGCCGCTTGAACCAGGCGGCGAACCCCTTCAGCAGTTCCTGCTCGAAGTAGATCGAGATAGCCTGGTACACGACCGCCGCGTCAAACTCCTTCTCAAGCTGCTTGTTCAGGACGGCTTCGACATCTTTCTTCAGTGCCATTGCTGCATTCCTTCTCTTGACTGGCATTCCTGGCTGAGGGCAGGTTGAACCTGAGGTCACGGACCTACTCACGGCGCTGGTTTGGACCGCGGCCGCCGACGCGGGTTCCGCCGCGGGCGCTTACGGACGGGCAGGATTCCGGCTCCCGTACCGCGGGGGCCGCGCCCGTTCGACAGGCTCACGGTATTCGACCGGGCCGCCCTCCAACCGAGCCCCCCGGCTGTTGACTCGGTTTGACTCGGTGCCGTTCCCACGCAACTCATTTAAGATAAATACTTTACAGAATCTTATTGCACGTAATAAATAGCTTAAACGCGATTTCATGTACACGAAACAGCCACTAATAATCGACCTGTGCAATCAGGAAGTCCGCCTGGAGCGCTGAAGGCGCGCGGCCATA